>CAZIWG010000022.1:0-36919 GCA_964542925.1 uncultured Granulosicoccaceae bacterium
CGTAACAAAAATTGCATTGCGACCTGGTTTCGTTGGCGTTGATTGGTAATCATGTTTTTACTGATTTCTTGTTTCATTTTCTCAGGGGTTGAAACAGCTTGCTTTGTCACACGTTTCACAGGGTTATCATTAAATGGCAGATAGTTTTCCCTATCAGTAAGCTCGTTACTTGTTAGAATATTTTGAAGTATCTCGCTAGGCTGACTGTAAAGCGATATAGCCGCGCTCATTTGGTTTGCTTTACGCTTTTGGAGAGCATGTGATTGAGGTATAGCACTCGCAACAGCAATGCTCAGTGGCTTTAATGTAGATGAAATATTCATTATAAACTCCTTAGGATTAAATTTGTTTTGTAGGTGTATAAACGTAGGAGTAGGCTGAATGGGGTTAATTATTTTTAACCGTTGATTTCTATGTATAATATTCAGCTATAAATAATTCTATTAAGGGTCAGGAAAGATGAAACAACTCACATGGGCAGGGATATCAGTCAGGTTTTTGTTTGCAGCGATAGTGGTATTTGCAAGTTATAACCCAGAAGGTTATTCCTATTATCATTGGGCGGTTCTGAATTTTTTACCACTGTCACCGGTTAAAGTTATTGTGGGGATTATTATTATCATCGGTTGGATAGTTTTTGTACGTGCAACGCTGCGTTCTCTTGGGGCAGTAGGTTTCGTATTAGTGTCAGGTTTGTGTGCGGCCATACTTTGGTTTCTTATTGATGCGGGTATTACCTCCGAAGATAGTTTCCGGTTCTATAGTTACGCAGGGTTGTTCATTATGACGATTATTCTAACCGTTGGTATGTCTTGGTCACATATTCGTCGTCGTATGTCAGGGCAAGTAGATGCTGATGATGTGGATGAACACTAATGGCTAATACACTTTTTGATCAATTAAAGAAAACCGGTTTAGTTAATAAAAACAAAGCTAATAAGATTAAGCATGACCAATATAAGAACAAGAAAAATGCATCTAAAAAGGCACTTGCAAAACAACGTGAAGAAGTAGATAAATTAGCACAGCAATCACTTGCAGAAAAAACTGAACGCGATCGTCAGATGAACCAAAAGATACAGGACGATGCTAAACAAAAAGCAATTGCAGCACAGATTAAGCAATTAATTGAAACGAATACAATTAATGATTTTGAAGGAGAGATTGTTTATAACTTCACTGATGCTGGTTTAGTCAAACGTATTCATGTTTCTGAACAGGTATATCAACTTCTTATGTCGGGTCGTGTAACAGTAGCAAAATTAGCTGATAGCTATAAATTAGTTCCTAAGTTAGTTGCGGATAAAATTAAGCAGCGTGATGATGAGAGTATCATCACTACTAGTCATGACATTGATAATGCTGACGTTGGTGATGATCCTTATGCCGATTATAAAATTCCTGATGACTTAATGTGGTGATATGGGATTTAATCGAGGTTATTTTGAATAAAGTGATAAGTTAGCAGGCATTAACTAATAAATAATTGTAATAAAACTCGGTATATATGGGTCTTTAGAAATGGAGTTATTCACGCATAATAATAATGGAGTATAAAATCATGAGTTATAAATCTTTCTATCACCTTTTCTTGCTTATTTTTGTGAGCATTAATTCTTCACATCTCTTATCAGCTGACCGTATTGTCATTCCTGCTGGGGAGTTTCAAATGGGTTGCTCTGTTAATGATAATGATTGTGATGTTGATGAAGGACCTCAAGGTGGGACTACTGTGATGGTGCCGGGATTTATGCTTGATAAGCATGAAGTATCTGTTAATGAATATAAAAACTGTGTTAAAGCAGGTAAGTGCAGTCGACCTAAAGATCATAGTGCAAGCCAGTATTGTAATTATGGTGATGGTTCCCGTGAGGAACACCCCGTGAACTGTGTAGATTGGTCGGAGGCACAGAGTTATTGTTCTTATGTCGGCGGGCGTTTACCTTATGAAGCAGAGTGGGAGAAAGCGGCTAGGGCAGGAAGTCAAACACGCTATCCTTGGGGGCAAGCAGTGAGTTGTCAGCAAGCCATTCATGATGATGGTAAAACAAAGGGATCTGTGCCAAATGAAGGTGATGGATGTGGCGAAGACCGTACTTGGAAGCGAGGAAGTCGCGCAGCGAATCAATTTGGACTTTATGATATGTATGGTAATGCCGGTGAATGGCTTTATAACTGGTATGCAAAGGATGCGATTAAGTCACTTTATGCTAAAGGTGATTTGTCGGGACCTCGTACGGGTGAGCGTAAACTTGTTCATGGTGGCTCATGGGATGAAAATAGCGTGAATTTACGGAGTTCATTTAGGAATGTGAAGAGACCAGAAAGCGGTAAAAGCATTTATGGTTCGTTAGGTTTTCGTTGTGCTTACGATAAATAACAGATGTGGTGTATTAATGTGAAGTATTATAATAAATCAATATCATGTAGCAGATCATCTGTTGGTATAAGATGATCATTTTTTTCAACGGTGCTTTTGTATAATAAACATAGGCGATTTGTTAATTCACTAACTGACCATTTTGACGCATAAAGTCGACCATTTTGTGCAAGTAACCATGCTGTATCTGAATTTTCTAAAAGTTTGATGACTTTATTTGAAAAATGAGGAATAGTTTCTTTAGCAATCAATGCGCCCTGGTTTTCTCTTAAAACATCCTTAGTCCCCATTACGGCGGTGGAAACCACGCAAGTACCTGATGCCATCGCTTCAAGTAATACTAATCCTTGTGTTTCAGTTCTCGAGGCAAAGACAAATATATTCGCGGCTGCATAACAGTCAGGTAAATCACCATTACGTGATAAGTAGCCAATGAATTGAGTATTGTCAGTTAGATTTAACTCACGGGCAAGATTTTTTAGTGAGCATACTGCCGGGCCGTCGCCGGCAATGATCATTAAGACATTATCGACTTGTTTTTTAACATCAGTAAGAACATGCAGCAAGAAGTCGATCTATAACATCAGTTGGGTAATGTAGCCCGAGTATTACTCGTGATAACGCGACTAGGATGCTAAAGGGGATGCTGACGAGTCCTGTTTCCGGATAATGTAGCATTGCTACAATAGTGAAAGAGACCGCATGCAATGTATGCCCGGATGGGAAGCTGTAGTAATCGAGAGGCATTGTTGCAAGGAATATTTCATTATGTGTATTACAGGGGCGACGGCGTCCAGTTAATTGTTTTATGATTTTATAAATAGTGAGGCTCACTAGGTCGATGATTATCATGTGTATGGATGCTTTTAAGGCATTCTGCCCATACAGGAAAGGTAATGCTAAAATAAGCCCGTATCAGAATATGCCATCGCCAAGATGACTAATCTGAGTAAAAAAGGGTACGACTGCCTTATATTTACAGCTACGATTAAATAAAAGACAAATATTTAAATCTGCATTACTTAGTCTATTTAACCAATGTCTAGTACGAATAACGGTCATAGCGATCACCACTTATTTCAATACACGATGTATTCTGGCGATTATTTATGGCAAATTAGAGTACTTTTTGTGAAGTTTGCCTTACAGTTAGAGAATTAGTCGTTATTAGAGAATAGTAATTTATGAGTAATGCAAAAGTCAGTGTGGGTTTAATTAACCCTAAAAGCCCACATAATGTTAGCTCGGTAATGCGTACGGCCGGTAATTTTTCTGTTAATAGTGTGTTTTATAGTGGTAAGCGTTATCCGCGTGCGTTGATGCGAAACCCTGATTTACCGGATATGCATCGTAAGGTGGGTCAGGCTATACCGCTGACGGAAGTAGCTTCAATTTTAGATGCATTATCTGAAAATATGAAATTGGTTTGCGTTGAATTTGTTGAGAATGCGATTTCACTACCCGACTATCAACACCCGGAAAATGCTTTATATGTTTTTGGACCTGAAGATGGTTCTTTGTCACAAGAGATCGTGAATATAGCCGATGATATTGTATTTATTCCTACGATTAAAAGTATGAACCTGGCTGCAACGGTGAATGTGGTGCTTTACGATCGTCTAGCCAAAACCATTTTAATCAATGACAATAATGACATGATAAGAAATAACCGTGATATTAATAATAGTTTAAAGAAATAATTTAGCCTTCTATTGGAAGCTTAATGGTAAAGGTACTACCTTCTCCTAAGCTACTAGTAACGGTTATGTTGCCGTTCATTAGCGCAACCAGTTTATGAGCAACAGTTAGACCAATGCCCGATCCTTCAATATAGCTATCTTCTATTTGTATGCGACTAAATGGCTCAAATATCGTTTTTATATCTTTTTTAGAAATACCTTCACCAGTATCCGTAATGGCAATGCAAATAAAAGATAAATAATTTTTCTCGCAGGTAATGGTAATGCTGCCATTTTCGCGATTATATTTTGCGGCATTGGAAAGTAAATTAATGAGTACTTGTTTAAGTCGTGTTTTATCTGCTGTGACATAAAAATCCTGACAGGTTTCTTCATCATAGTGAATAGAGATATTTCGTTTGTTAGCCATTTGTTCAATAAAGTGAATACTTTCTGATATTGCATCATATAATTTAATACGAGTCGGTTTTATATGTAATTTTTTCGCGTCATTTTGTTCAATATCTAGTAAATCATTGACTAGATGTAATAAATGGTTTCCTGCATCACTAATATAGCCGACAAATTCTCTTTGCTGATTATTCAGTGCTGTTTGATCTTGTTGCAGTATGTGGCTAAAACCAGTAATCGCATTTAAGGGTGTTCTAAGTTCATGGCTCATACTAGACATGAATTGAGATTTGGCACGTGTTAATTCTTCAGCACGTTTTTTTTGAGTAAGTAGTTGTATTTCAAATTTCTGTCGTTCAAAAACTGCTGATGCAAGACTTAATGTCGTAATGACTATTATGACCATAAATGTTTGAAGTTGAAACAATGACTCATCTAATGTATCTCGATAGAAGGGGCCTTGCCCAGTCGCTGTTCCATAGACAGCTAAAATCATGATAATAAGAAGAGTGAGTGTGACTTGCTTCATGCAATATTTATAGGCTGCCCAAATACAAAAGGGGAAACTAATAAAAGCAAGCGGGTAGCCAATCATTTCGCTTGGTAGTGCGGATAAATAGGGTAGAGATGAAGTTAAAATTAAAAGAATGGTAAATAAGGTGATTTCTATATAATTCGGTTTTACTATTATTGGTGGCCGGATATTTTTTTGCCATGCAATAATAACGGGGGTGAACAATAAGATCCCGGAAAAATCACCTATCCACCAAGTAAAATTGACGCTGTTATAGCTAGACCATCCAATAATATTTGTTAACACCAATGATGTGGTTCCCAAATTAGAAGCGATGATGGGGCTTATTATGGCAATAGCGACAAATATATAGAGGGATTTAATACTGGATAAAGGATTACTCTTGCCGATGAATTTTAGAACAAGCCAGTAGCCTAATATTGCAGAACCGGTCGATCCAATACTCATTCCAATGGACGTAATAACATTGTCTGTTGCTATTATATCGGCAATATAGGCACCAATTAAGATACCTGGCCATAATCTGATTCCAAAGATAATAAGCCCGGCAAGGGCAATCCCGGAAGGAGGCCATATCAAGGTGATATGGCCATCGGTTGTGGCGAAGAATAAACCGAGTCGCGCACTTAAAATGTACAATATCGCTATAGTAATGTTTTTAACATAATTATATTGTGGTAATTGTAGATTCAAAAAGCTATTAAGTTTACTTGTTGTTCTTAATATCATGAATTTAGTGTGATCTTTTTTAGTGGTCAATAATTGTGTCGGCTAAGTTAAGCATAATTGTACAAAAAATGTGAGATATATTTTGACTTTGATGGGAGGTACGTACGGTATTTCTTAGTGTCTACGCATTTTTTTCTTTCTACTTGAAGAGTGGGTTTTAGACGATAATTTGTTGCGGGTTTTCTTGGTCGTTGTTTTAGCTTTTTTGGGAATTACTTTTTTCTTGTTTTGTTTTTCTTGCGAACGAGTCCCTTCAGGATGACCACCTGTTCCAGCAGGTTGCCAGCTTGGGACAAGATGTTGTTTGCCGTTACCAATGAGATCAGTTCTGCCCATACGTTTTAATGCCGCGCGTAACATCGGCCAGTTTTCTGCATCGTGGTAGCGTAAGAAAGCTTTATGTAAGCGACGACGTTTATCACCTCGAACAACACTAACGCGTTCAGATGTTCTATCTACCTTCTTAAGTGGATTCTTGGCAGTGTGATACATCGCTGAGGCAATGGCTAAAGGTGTCGGTAAGAATGCTTGCACTTGATCAGGGCGGAAGCTATTTTTCTTTAGCCATAAAGCAAGGTTGAGCATATCTTCATCGGTAGTACCAGGGTGCGCAGAAATAAAATAAGGAATTAAGTATTGTTCTTTGCCTACTTGTTTTGAAAACTTTTCAAACATTTCCTTAAATTTATCATAGTTACCAATACCTGGTTTCATCATTTTACTGAGTGGGCCATTTTCGGTATGTTCGGGGGCTATTTTTAAGTAGCCACCAACATGGTGTTGAACAAGTTCTTTAACATATTCAGGATCTTTAACAGCCAGATCGTAGCGAAGCCCTGACGCAATAAATATTTTCTTAATGCCTTTGAGTTTCCGTGCACGTCGATAAAGTTTAATCAGGGGTTTGTGATTAGTATTTAGGTTGTTACATATTCCTGGGTACACACAAGACAGACGACGGCAGGCAGATTCAATTTTCTCGCTCTTGCAAGCGAGGCGATACATGTTAGCAGTGGGTCCACCCAGATCAGAAATATTACCGGTAAAGCCAGGTACGGTATCGCGAATGGTTTCTATCTCATTAATAATAGAATCTTCAGAACGGCTTTGAATAATACGGCCTTCATGCTCGGTAATAGAACAAAAAGTACAACCACCAAAACAGCCACGCATAATATTAATAGAGAAGCGAATCATCTCCCATGCAGGTAATTTCGCTTTACCATAGGCTGGGTGAGGTAGTCGCGTATAGGGGAATTCAAAGAGTCGATCCATTTCTTCTGTACTAAGTGGTATGGGTGGCGGGTTAAGCCACACACTGCGATCACCATGTACTTGTATAAGTGCGCGTGCATTGCCGGGGTTGGTTTCCATATGGAAGACCCGTGAAGCATGTGCGTAGAGAACTTTGTCGCAAGCAACTTGTTCAAAAGAAGGTAGACGTAAAACAGTTTTATCACGATTAAGTTTAGTACGTCGTACATCCAGCTGTACCACAATATTTTCATCAGAGACTTGGGGATTCGCTTGGTCACAATTAGGTTGTTCTGCGTAAGGATCCGGGTGTTGTTCAATCACACCAGGTTGATCAACATCGGTTGAGTTAACAATCGCCCAATCGTTTGCTACTGTCTTGCACATATAGGCTGTACCACGGACATCTTTAATGTTTTTGATGTCTTCACCATCGGCAAGGCGGTGTGCTATTTCTGTGATCGCACGTTCTGCATTGCCGTAAATAAGTAAGTCTGCTTTTGAATCGGGTAAAATTGATTTACGTACTTTTCCGGACCAGTGATCATAATGGGCGATGCGGCGAAGGCTGGCTTCAATACCACCAATAATAACGGGCACACCCTTATAAGCTTCGCGAACGCGCTGGCTATATACCATGACGGAACGATCGGGGCGTTTGCCTGCTTCACCGTTAGGTGTGTAGGCGTCATTATTCCGCAGGCGGCGATCGGCGGTATATCGGTTGACCATGGAATCCATATTGCCAGCGGTAACGCCGAAGAATAAATTGGGTTGCCCCAATTCCATGAAGGCATTTTTATCCTGCCAATTGGGTTGCGATAATATGCCAACTCGGAAACCTTGAGCTTCTAGTAAACGACCTATTATAGCCATGCCAAAACTAGGATGATCGACATAGGCATCGCCAGTTACCAGAATGATGTCGCAGCTGTCCCAATTGAGTTCGTCCATTTCCGCACGAGACATGGGTAACACGGGAGCAATACCGAAGCGTTTTGCCCAGTGCTGACGATGAGAGAAAAGTTTGGTAGCTATATGCATAATTGAAACGTTATAAATGCTGGGGGATTACTCGAGTAATATACTGTGCAATTATAGCGCATTTTTAATGCGAGAGTTTGTTAGCGTCGCTTAATTTTTAGTAATAACCCGCTATAAATCATTAGATTGATGATAATAATAAGGCTACCGAGTATGATTTGTAACTCGTTGGTAAGATTGGACGGGTAAATGAGCGGAAGAAGATAGTGTTCGATGAAGCTTGTTTCGTAGCTAATGTCACCTGCTGCACGACGTAATGCGTTTTCCCAGGGAGTTAGTGGACAAATCCAGTGGTTAAATTCGACTAATATCCCCCAAGCAGCGGTAGGAAGGTGTAAATAAACAACCCAACGCCACTTTATTATCAATATCCCTCCAAGAAGGACAAAAATAATAAAAATTAAATGAATAACAAGTAGAGCATCAGCGAGAATTGAGTAAATCATAGACTACTTATAACAGCCGAAATGTGTAAATATCAACAAAGTTAAAGTTAATTAAAGAGTTATTGATACCTAAATGTTTAATTATCTTCAAAAGGCATTATTTATTGGTTTGCTTATTGCTGCTACGCAAGTGTCGGCTGTTAATGCGAATAACGAAGAAACGTTGCGGATTGTAACGGGACGTTCATCATATTCGTTAGTGATAGATAAATTAGTTGAAGGGTTTAAGAAACAGTATCCTAGCGTAACGGTAGAGGTGATTAAAAAAGGATCTTTCCCCGCTATGGCGATAGCCAGGAAACGACAAGTTGATATATTAATTTCATATCATCGAGAGGGCGAACGTCGGCTACTAAAAGAAGGCACAGTAAGTAGTCGGGTTGAGTTTATGTTCAGCTCGTATGCTATTTTTGGTCCACCAGATGACAAACTTGATTTAATAAAAGAAACAGATATTCAAACTGTACTGAAAAAGATTTCAGATTCTAATTCAATTTTCATTGTACCTTCTAAAAAAGGTGGTATGTACTATAAAATGGCTGAATTATGGAGAGGAGTTGGAATTAAACCCAATGATGACTGGTATGACATTATTGATACAACTACGCTTAGTGTTATGCGCATAGCTGCCGAGCAGGAAGCCTATGCGCTGGGTGATATTTATAATTATTATTTGAATAAGGATGAGTTTGGTGCCTCGTTAGTGCCATTATATCAGGGTGGATATGAATTACATAAGGCGTTTAGTGTATTAACGATTAATCATAAAGAAAATAATAATAAAAAATATGCTGACGAATTTGTTGATTTTATTATATCAGACATGGGACAGCAGATTATTAGTAAAGCGAATAAAGATATATTTAATGCGCCAGTGTTCTTTCCAGCAGTAAACTTTAACCCTTCGGCGATAGCTAAACAAGAAAATAGTCGATTACAAAAAGCGACTAGAAATCTAAATATTGTGACAGGTTTATTTATTGCAACAGTGAGTATGTTATTAGTTGCGATTTATATGTTTTTCCGGACAAGGTATTTTCGTAGAGAGAAAGTAAGAGCGGAGATTGATAAAGGAGTAGCTGAACTGGCTAATAAAACAAAATCAGAGTTTTTATCAAGAATGAGCCATGAACTACGAACACCATTAAATGCAATTCTAGGTTTTAGTCAGATCCTTGAAATGAAAGAGGAAGATGGACAGAAGAAAAAGAATTTGCTAGATATCGTGAAGGCAGGCCAACATTTACACCATTTGATTAATGATATTTTAGAGCTATCGAATATTGAAAGTACTCAGGTTGGAATCAAACTGTGTGAGGTTGCTGTAAATGACATTATAAATGATTGTATTATGCTGAGCCAAAAGGAAATTAGTAATAATCAAGTGACGGTGAAATTACAAGATATCGGTAATCACAAGGTGGTTGCTGATCCATTAAGACTGAAAGAAGTAATATTGAATCTTATTAGTAATGCAGCAAAATATAATAGAAAGAATGGGATAATAACTATTGAGACACTTAAAGTGGGTAATGAACGACTAAAAATCACTATAGGTGATACGGGATTAGGAATTCAAGATGACAAGAAAGCACTTCTATTTGAACCTTTTGAAAGACTAGGTATGGAAAAAAGTGGAATTGAAGGTACCGGTATTGGGCTTGTTATTTGTGAAAATTTAATGGGATTGATGGCGGGTTCAATTGGTTGTGAGAGTAGGTCGGGTATTGGGAGTAAATTCTGGATAGAACTTCCACGGGCATAATCTGGAATTTTTAAACTATATTTATTAAAGAACAGTTATAAACAAAAGGTATTTATATGGCATACACACAAGAAAACCTTTCAGAATTAGATTTATTGATGCTTTACGATCTTTCTAATACTCAAAAAGGCATTAAAGTTCACAAAACCGCAGAGTCGGGTAAAATTAAAGCGGCACAACGTTTATTCGAGAAAGGCTTTATTACACAAGCTGATGGTGGTTATTTAACGGTATTAGGCACTGAAGCCGCTGAGCAGGCGCAGTCATTGTTTACGATGTTGAATGCACACAGTGGGCAATAAGCGTTAATGCAAACCGGTAAGGCTTTGAATGAAAATCATCACTGTGTTGATGACAGGGCCAATTAATTGCCAAAGCACACCGGTAAAAACTAAAGCTAGAAGAATAATCATTCCATAAGGCTCGATACGGCTCAGGTAATAACTAAAGCGGTTTGGAAGTAGGCTGGTGGCGATGCGCCCACCATCAGCAGGCGGAATAGGGATAAGATTGAAGACCATCAGCACTGTATTTATTAGGATACCAAAAACACCCATATAACCTAAAGGCGTGCTAATGATTTCTAGGCTGGCGGGTAAAAGTGTTGCGAGTTTTGCAATAAGCCCCCATGCAATTGCCATGAGGAAATTAGAGGCAGGCCCTGCGATAGCGACAAGAGCCATGTCACGTTTAGGTTGTTTGAGATTATGCCAATTAATGGGTACAGGTTTTGCCCAACCAAAGGCAAAACCTAAGGTAAAAATAAGTAAGGCAGGAACAAGAATCGTACCAATGGGATCGATATGTTTAATAGGATTAAGTGTGAGCCGCCCCATCATATAAGCGGTGCTGTCCCCTAGTTTATGCGCAACCCATCCGTGTGCGACTTCATGCACCACAATAGCAAATAAGGTGGGTAGAATGGCAATCGCCAGTAATTGTAGTGTGCTGAGTTGGGTAAGCATGATGGTGTCAGTATATCAGTTAGGGTAATAACATATATGCGTGTTAAGAATTTTTTTTCAAGGTCATTTTTGTTAGTTTCAATATTGATATTGTTGCTAGCAGGTCAGGTGCTTGCACAAGAAATTGTTGAAGTTGGTGTTTTTTCTAAAGCTACAACTGATGCAGTATTTCCTGAAGGCTGGGAGGTATTAGATTTAGGTGGTGCAGAACGTAAAACACAATATAGCTTAGTTCAAGATAATGGGGTATGGGTGGCACGTTCAGATAGTAAAAATGCAGCATCAGCCATGTTTTATCCAATTGAGATAGACCTTAAAAAAACACCTATTGTGCAGTGGCGCTGGAAAATAACAAAGATCTTAAATAAAGGAAATGCAACACGGCGAGATGGCGATGATTATCCTGCCAGGTTTTATGTTTTCTTTGAATATGACGCCTCACGCTTATCATGGTTTGAGCGTATTAGCTATGAAGGATATTACCGTCTCTATGGCGCTTATCCACCTCTGGTAGCATTGAACTATCTTTGGGCAAATAAATTACCAGTAGGAACACAGATACCCAATATTTATTCAGATCGGGTGCAAATGTTTGCTGTTCGAAGTGGAAATACACAGGCGGGTCAATGGGTCACTGAACAGCGTAATATATATAATGACTATGTACAGGCATTTGGTGAAGAACCGCCTACCACGCTGGGTATTGCTTTTATGACGGATACCGATAATACCGGTGAACAAGCAACGGCATTCTTTGGGGATATTCGTTTGTTATCAAACAAATAACTTATTTAGGTGTTTGGATTGTCAAATGTGTCGATATAGTTAATGATACGTTTATAAAATAATAAAATGGGGCGAATAAGATGGAAGATCTTAATCTTTGGTTAGTCGGTGGTGGTTTAGCCGTTGGCGTGATTTTTACTATTGTTATTCAGCAACTTCGTTTTTGTCTAGTGGCGGGAACAAGTAATTTATTATTAATTAAAGACACAAGGCAGGCGGTTGCTTTTGCCACAACACTATTGGTTGGCATTACCGGTACGCAATTACTCGAAATGATGGATATTGTTGCCGTGGCTGATTCCTCCTATCGCAACACTCGCTTTGATTGGTTTGGTGCATCTGTTGGTGGTGTCATTTTTGGTGTTGGTGCAGCCATTGCAGGTGGCTGTTCAGTTAGAACACTAGTACGAACAATGGAAGGTAGTATTCATGCCTTATTAGCATTAATTTCCTTTGCACTGGCTGCAGCCATTGTCCAATTTGGTTTTCTTGAAACGTCTCGCGTAGATTTAACCTTAGCAACATCCATTGAATTATCGACCGATGCAGGTATTGCATCGATGTTATCTATATCGCCTTGGATTGTATTGGGAGTGGTGGTAGCGGCCTTATTGATATTTATTATTAAAAGTTCCAAGCATGGTTTAGATAAGCAAATGATCGCGGCTGGTTTAATCGTTGGCAGTTTGATTATCGCTAGTTGGTATATTACGGGCGTGTTAGCACAGGATGAATTTGATCCAGTGAATCCATCAGGCATCACTGTCTCAGGACCTTTAGCACGATTTGGTTACATTTTTATTTCAGGTCGTATCCCTGTTTTGTCGTATGCGATTTCATTCGTCATTGGTATTGCAATAGTGTCATTTATTTATGCGCTGATAAGAGGGCGTTTTAGTATTACGATGCCCGCAAAAGGCATGGTAAAGATGGCGATATTGGGTGGTGCGTTAATGGGTATCGGTAGCATCATGGCGTATGGTTGTAACATTGGTCAGGGCTTAACCGGTATTTCAACCTTATCAGTCGAATCGCTGCTTGCCGTAATTGGTATGGTGGTAGGCATCAGTATTACAACCAAGGTGATGGGAACAACTCTTAATTAGAACTTAAGTATGACATCAGGGAAGTCAGATGCTGATACAAGAAGACTACGTTGATCTAGATACAGCCATCGGGGTGATGCGTACGTTTATTTTTCGCCCTGTTGCAAAGGGAAAATTTCCAGGCATTATTTTGTTTGCTGAGATTTACCAAATGACAGGGCCGATAGCACGCACGGCAAGAATGTTAGCTTGTCATGGTTATGTTGTTGCCGTTCCCGAGATTTATCATGATTTTGAAGAGCCTGATAGTCCATTCGAATATAACCAAGCCGATACTGAAAAAGGTAACCAATATAAAACCGACAAAACATTATCTTCTTATGACGATGATGCGCGTGCCTGTAGCTAATATTTGTAATGACATGATATTTGAAATGTTTAATCGGGTATTGCAATTAGGAATTCAAGATCCGGTTGGCTCAGACAAGCAAAGTTGTTAGTTTTGGTGTTTTAAGATTAGCGCATAAAAAAAGACCAGAATTTATTCTGGTCTTTTTTGTGTGACTAATGATTAGTATATATAGCGTGAGTTATGTGGTGTGCTGCTACTAAACTGAACCCGTAAGCTACTGCCATGTCCTTGAGGTTGGTAACGCGCATAATCCCAACGTTTATGTTGTTTTCTCCAACTCTTATGAGGCACAGAGAAACTTGCTGCATGGCGATGTGGAATACCATTTTTGTGTTTGTATTTATGTGCTAAGGCACGATTCACATAAGCGTTTTGAGCATAGTTATGTCGACGCTCTCTTTTTTGTTCACGGCGATGCTCACGACGTTCAGCACGACGGTAATCATTTGTATCATGGCGTGCTTTTCTAGCACGACGTTTATCGCGGCGTTCATGTCGTTCTGTTCTCAATTGACGAATATCTTGGACATAATGACGTTGATCACCGTTATAGTTATAACGCGCTACACGATCGTTGGCTTGTACAGCAGAAATACCGGCAACAGCTAAACCCGCCGATAATGTAACGAGGGTAATTATTTTTTGTATATTCATGGTTCACCTCTTTTTCGGTTAAATTGCTTAGGTATTCCCAAGCCTTGAATACAGATTAACGAGATACCCCTGAACCAAAGCTGAATGGTTTTAAGAAAATTTGTATTACGTGACATACAAATGTCATATATCGTGTCGGGTGTAAGAAAAGCGAAGGGACCAAAGGTATTGGGAGGTGGAGCTTGTTACCTCTGACCCCTTCTAGTTCTAAAAAAGTAACTGATATACCAAAATGAAACATGCTCCTACCCCGGTAAAATATGTAAAGAATCGTACGTAAGGTATATTTAAAATATAAACAGGGGCATGGCCGACTCTTGCCCAGAAATAGACTGCAGAGGCAGTATCTGTGATTTCGTTTGCCGAATTAGTTGCGTTAATAGCAAGCACCAGAGGTGCAAAGACCACTAAATTTTCTATTGCATTCATATGGGCACGATAAGCTCGATGTGCCCAGGCTTGTTCAAAAGGGTCGTCACCTGGTAAAGGGTTGGTAAGTAAGCGTATAAAACCAATGCGTTTTATCCTTACAAAAGCGTATGGAAAAACTAATAACAAAGTGAATCCTGCCGTTAATGTAAGCCAGTAAATTTCACTTGGTATCGGCATGATTCATTCCTTGTTGTTTTTCGGTAGTTTGTTGGCTGCTTATATCTTGACCGTGTGGTTCAAAGCTATTTTGTATATCAAAAAAGAACGCGCCGAAAATGATAACTACAAGTCCTAGACCATATGGATCGATAAAACCGCGTATTGAATTTTTCATGGTATAACCCCTTGTCATTAAGTGATGGTAAAAGAAATATTAGAGTATTCTTATTCGCTTGATAATAAGGTTATTTAGTATATTATTTATTCGATATGCGAATAAATGGTTAAGGATCATGGATAGAATAAGTGCGATGCAATTGTTTAGAAGAGTGGTTGAGTCTGGGAGTTTTTCAGCCGTCTCGCGAGAGTTAAACATATCTCAGCCAACAGTGAGTAAACAGGTAGCAGCATTAGAAGAGTATCTGGAAACAAAATTATTAAATCGAAGTACAAGGCAATTAAATTTGACGGATGCCGGACAACGTTATTATCAGCGGTGTTGTCAAATCTTGGATGAAGTATCAGATGCAGAAGCTGAATTACGGCAACAACAGGACTTGGCGACGGGTACATTACGAATTAGTGTTCCTATCGCAGCGGGGCGAATGAAAATATTGCCGTGTCTCTGGAAGTTCTTTGATCAACATCCAAATCTAACATTAGATATGCATTTTGATGATCATTATGTTGATTTGGTTAAACAAGGGATTGATGTCGCTATAAGGATTGGTGAATTATCTGATTCATCTTTGATTGCCAGGAAGATCTGTAGCGTGCCCCGTTACACTGTAGCGAGCCCCGCTTATCTAGAAGAATACGGTGAGCCAGAGACAATAGAAGCGCTACAGAATCATAGTTGTATTGTTTATAGCTTATTAGCAACACGCAATGAATGGCATTTCAACAGTGATGCAGGGAAAGAAAAAGTAACTGTGCAAGGACGTTTTTTATCTAATAGTCCAGATGCAATTAGACAAGCTGCTCTGAAAGGGAAAGGCATTGCCGTGATACTGGGATGGTTAGTCGAAGAAGATATAAAAAAAGGTAAATTGAAAATTGTGTTGAAAGACTACGTGCCAACTGCGCTAGATCTGAATGCAGTATATCTCCAGCGATATCTAATGCCTGCTAAATTAAAGTTGTTGTTAGATTATTTACAATCGGTGCTATAAACATAGAGCTATAAATACGTTATTAATATTGCTTACATGATATGTTATGTATAGGAATAAAGACCATCTCATTGAGTTCACTACAATCTTATAGGCGTTTATGATGAAGAAACTTAAAAATGAAGCAGAAATGGTTAAAAAGGCCATTGCTGCGGGGGTTAAATACGGTGAAGAACGTGGTGTCGTAGAGTTTGAACCGACTGATTCAGCAAATGAGAAGATTGAGTATATTTACCGTTTACTGTGCCACGATAAAGTGATTACTCCCATGCCAGAAGATCAGGTCTCACAAAAGTCCATGAAACATCGCTTGGCGATGTGGGCGTCTAAACTGAAGTAATTTTTTCTAAAATTAAATCATTAGGTGATTCGATGCAAACAGAGATTAATTGGGAGTTATGGATTGCAATAATAGTATTTAGTTCATTATTGCTCAGTATTGTTTGGATGTACTTTCGTGATGTTAACCAAATAACACATGCAATAAAACGCAACTATCCTGTTATTGGTCGTATCCGCTATATGCTAGAAGATTTAGGCGAATATTTGCGTCAATACTTCTTTGCCAATGATCGTGAAGAACTTCCTTTTAATCGTGCTACACGCGCATGGGTTTATAGAACCTCTAAGGGGTTGGGGGGCTTACTCGGTTTTGGTTCAACCAATGATTTACGTGAACAAGGATCAATGATTTTTGTCAGCGCCTCATATCCTTTGTTACAAGAAGAATTTGTTGATGCACCTTCACTGACGATTGGTAAGCATTGTAAGAAACCATTTGAAGTTGGTTCGATTATTAACATTTCAGGGATGAGTTATGGTGCGATATCGGCACCCGCTATTCGAGCATTATCAATAGGCGCAGGCAAAGCGGCTATGTGGATGAATACCGGTGAAGGTGGAATGTCACCGCATCATCAAGAAGGGAATTGTGATCTGGTTTTTCAGGTTGGCACCGCTAAGTATGGCGTGAGAGATAAAGAGGGTAATTTAAGTGATGAACGGTTACTAGAAATTTCAAAACATGTAAAAGCATTTGAAATTAAATTATCACAAGGTGCGAAACCTGGGCGAGGAGGGGTTTTACCTGCAGCGAAGGTAACAGAGGAAGTCGCGGCTATTCGAGGCATACCTGTTGCCGAAGTTTCAAGTAGCCCAAATCGGCATAAAGAAATAAAAGAGTCTAATGACTTGTTAGATATGATTAATCATATTCGTGACTTAACCGGTCGCCCCGTTGGATTTAAAACAGTATTAGGTTCTGAAAAATTTCCGATTGATTTATGTGAATGTATTTTACGAAGAGGCATGGATTCTGCACCTGATTTTATTACGATTGATGGTGGTGAGGGCGGTACGGGGGCTGCACCACAATTATTATCTGATCATGTGGGTTTGCCAATTACAGAATCGCTACCGATTCTTATTGATACCTTAATGGAGTATGGGCTTAAAGAACGCATTAGCGTCATCGCATCCGGAAAACTGGTTAACTCGGCAAAAGTAGCTTGGGCGTTGTGTATGGGTGCAGATTTTATTGTATCTGCCCGAGGCTTTATGTTTTCGCTGGGCTGTGTGCAATCGTTACAGTGCCATTTGGACACCTGCCCAACGGGGATCACCACGCATAATAAGAAACGACAAAAAGGCTTGGTGGTTTCAGATAAATCAGCGCGTGTAGAGCAATATGCATATTGGCTGAATTACGAGGTGAACGCATTGGCGCATTCTTGTGGCTTAACTAATGCACGGGAATTTAGACGTGAGCATATTCGAATTGTACAAAGCGTAGGTGTCAGTGTGCCACTGGATGTGTTGTACCCGTATAAGGTTGCTCGGCACGTAGCAAAATAAATGTTTAGCTTTATTCGTAATTGGTTAGATAAGCGAATCATTGCACGATCAATGATTACGTCTGCGCAATGGCGTGATGCTTTTTTATCACTGCCTTTGTTAGAAGGGCTGACTGAAAGTGACAAGACCCGATTAAAAGATCTGGTTATTTTATTCATCCATCAAAAAACTTTTGATGGTGCAAAGGGCCTTGTTGTTACTTTACCGATGGTACTAGTGATTGCACTCCAAGCATGCTTGCCGATATTGAAATTAGGTTTAAGCGGTTACGATGGATGGACTTCTGTTATTGTTTATCCCGCTGCATTTTCACCACAACGTAAAGTAGTTGATGAATATGGGGTAACTCATTACGAGAAAAGTAATCTAGCGGGAGAGTCGTGGTTAAATGGACCTGTCATATTGGCTTGGGATGAAGCAGAACGAGCCGGTATTATTGATGGTTCTAATTTGGTCATTCATGAATTCTCACATAAATTGGATATGGAAAATGGTGTCGCAAATGGTTATCCTGCGTTACATCGGGATATGATAAGAAGTGATTGGGTCGATGCTTTTAGCCGTGGGTTTGATGAACTGAAACAGCGATGTGAGCAAGGAAAATCAAGCGAAGTTGATTGCTATGGAGCTACTTCTCCGGCAGAGTTTTTCGCAGTGTTGAGCGAGGTGTTTTTTGAACGCCCAAGTATTATAAATAAGCATTATCCTGCGATATACGAACAATTAAGCCGATATTATCGCCAAGATACCTTGGCTAGATTTTCTTAATAGTAATAAGCGAGCAAGAATAATATTTCCTTGCTCGCTTAAATAAGTCATTTCCTACTAGCGGTTACCATTCGGACTATTCGCACGTTTCTGACTATTACGATGTCCCTTCGGATTTGAGCGATTACTGGTTCTACTCGAGTTAGAGCGTTTCTTTCCAGTAGTTCGACGTCCTCCTCCGCCTCCGCGTTTCTGACTACCTCGGCCATTTTGAATGGGTTCAGGTTTGATGGATGGATCAGGTTCATAGCCTTCAAAGGTCACACTTGGTATATCTTTTTTGATAAGACGTTCAATATCTTTGAGTAGTTTTAGTTCATCGACACAAACCAGCGACATGGCTTCGCCTTCATTACCGGCACGACCTGTTCGTCCAATACGGTGAACATAATCTTCAGCGACATTGGGTAACTCAAAATTTACAACATGAGGTAATTGATCAATATCTAAACCGCGAGCAGCAATATCGGTGGCAACTAGAACACGTATTTGTCCTGACTTAAAATTGGCTAAAGCACGGGTTCGAGCACCTTGGCTTTTATTACCATGAATGGCCGCAGCGGTAATGCCATCTTTGCCGAGTTGTTCAGCGAGTCGGTTCGCACCATGCTTGGTGCGTGTAAAGACAAGTACTTGTTGCCATTCATTGCCGCCAATTAACGCTGATAATAATTCTCGCTTGCGTTTTTTATCCACAGGGTGAACTACCTGTGTCACGGTATCGGTCGCTGCATTTTGGCGCGCGACTTCAATCAATGCTGGATCGTTAAGTAAGCCGCTTGCAAGTTGTTTAATATCATTTGAGAAGGTCGCTGAAAATAATAGGGTTTGTTTCTTTTGTGGTATTAGCTTCAGGACTTTGCGTATGTCATGAATGAAACCCATGTCGAGCATTCGATCGGCTTCGTCTAGAACGAGAACATCAATGCTCGAAAGGTCGATAGATCGTTGGCTCACGTGGTCAAGCAAGCGCCCTGGTGTTGCAACAACAATATCCACACCTTTAACGAGTTTCTGTTTTTGCGGGTTGATGCTAACCCCTCCAAAAATAACCGCAGATTTTAAATGCAGATGACGCCCATAGGTTTGTACGCTTTCATGCACTTGTGCCGCCAATTCTCTGGTCGGGGTTAAAATTAATGCACGGACGGGACGTCGTCCTTTGCTTGTATGGGGGTTATCAACCAAGCGTTGCAATAGCGGTAAGGTGAAACCAGCTGTTTTACCGGTGCCTGTTTGTGCGCCACCCATGAGGTCGCGGCCTTCCAAAATAAGTGGAATGGCTTGTTGTTGAATAGGGGTGGGTTTGGTGTAGCCTTTATCGGATACGGCACGAAGTAATTCGGCGGATAGGCCGAGTGATTCAAATGACATGTGTCAATGTTCTCCAGAACTTTATGAGGATCGGCCTGCCAATGCCTGTGCATTGGGTCGGTCTAGGCAGAAAACTGCTTGGGTGTTTCGAGGTTAAGCTGAAAGCATTACCGCGTTTTAAATAGGTGCAGACCGAAGTGCACCAGAAATTGTGGACGCATCATACCTGAAACTTTGTTATAAAGGTAGCCAATAAATGAAGGAGGCATTGATATGCGTATTATGATGGTAGTGACAGGGTTGTTTTTAGCACTTTTTTTGAGCAGTTGTGGGGATAGTGGCTCAAGTAACAAGGTGAATGATAATAGCCATATTCTTGATAGCCAGATGAAGGCGATAGAAAAGGCCAGGCAGGTGGAAGGGGATATCAATGCAGCAATGAAGAGACGTGATCGAGAAATGAACCCCTAATTACTTTTTAGGTTTTTTTGCATCCGCCGTAGTTCATTGAGCAATTCGTCATTATCCCACTCGCGCCCACCGAGCGTGCGGTGAGTGACCATGCCATCTGGACTGATAATGTAGGTGGTCGGTAATGCCATGACCGGATAGCTTTTAATCACTTCGCCTTTGGTGTCCATCAGTAAGGGAAATTCAACCGGGTAATCACCGGTAAAGTTAAAAATAGTATCTTCATCCTCGCCAACATTGACGGCAAGAATGACTACATCATCATTAAGTAATTTTTTACGAGCCCGTTCCATGGAAGGCATTTCTTCACGGCAAGGCGGACACCACGTTGCCCAGAAATTAAGCACAATGACTTTACCTTTGTAATCAGAGAGCCGATGAAGTTTTCCATCAATATCTTTTAAGGCAAACTCCGTTGCAGCAAATGGTTGCTTGAGTTTATTAAACGCCGTGTTGCCTGCTATGCTGAAGCTAGTATGCAATAGGAGTAGAAAGTAAACGCTAAAGGTCAGTGTGCGTTGAAACATAGTTGTTAGCCTTCTGGATCAAGATGAACATCTGCTGCACATTGCATCTTCGGTAGCGTGATGTTGAATGGTTTATTGGCTTGTTGCCAGCGTAATGTCAAATCAAATTGGCTACCCGAGGCAAGGTTATAAGTTGCCATGCCCCAATTATAATCACCGGGTTGGTAATGTTGTGTCGTGGGTAGTAAGCCCCAATTAAAAGCTAGTTTAGCAGGGGTCGCAATGTTCAATTGCTGCCATTGTTCGGCCCAGTCTTCGCGTGTTTTCGAGTGACTGTTTTTACCATTGTGTATGATGTGCCATTGGTTCATGTCGTAGTCGATAGTCACCGGCGTTGATTTATCAGAGATGTTTCTAAAAATAGTTTGAAACACACAACTGTTCGCAATTAATTCGGCATGTTTGGCCGTAAACCCACGTGCCATAAAATAACCACGAGTTTGATCGGGGAGTCGTTGTATAAAACGTACCGAGATCGCACCGTTCTGATATTGCCAGTAAGGCAATTTAGCTTGTTCGTCTATGCCGGTGGTTATTCCCTTTGCGTGAAGTATTGTTGGCAGCATTAATATTAAAGAAATTGTTAATAGGCGACACATGGTGAATTGACTCTTATGCTTAGTTATAAAAAGCATACGTTAAAAAAGCCATCCTTGGCAATGGGAGTGTTTAATTTGAATTTCTGTTCTTAAGCGAATACGCCTTGTTGTTCGATGTTAAAAGTGCGTAAAAGGTAATTAAAAGCACGATTACTGCTCGCCTGTGCTGAGGCATCAAAGATATCGTGATCACTCCAGCCTTGGGCATGTGCTTTATCAATATCTTCTTTTGAGACACTGTCAGGATCATTGATAGTTCGTAAAGCGATGTCCAGCAAAATGTGTTCATTATCTGCAATGGGTGCTTTAGATTGATCAATTCTTGTAGCACGTGCGGTATCGAGATTAACGCCTAGCTGAGTAAGAAAACCTTCATTCAAATCGATACAGAAATGACACTTGGATTTTGCTGAAACAAGATAACGGATCATAGTTGTCAGAATAGGAGATAGGTTGGTTTCGCCCTGAAAATAGCCCACATTGGTGAAAAAGGTTTCTAAGAGTGTTGGACTTAGGCTGTATAAGCGCAGGCCGTCAGGTATGAACCCCATATGTTGTTTTGCCATGTCTAAAACAGCTTCAACACGTTGTTCCTCGCCAACAGGTGCTTGAGGGGTCAGTAGCGGTGCTTCATTTGCGATGTTTGGGTTTGTTGTGTTCATTGTTATTTCTCCTTATTGGATGGGTAAGATAACCAGTAGTAGACCGGTCAGTTTAGTGGCAGTGCTAAATTGATGGATATTTAATTGATAGCTCATAAGTCGTTATTTATTTGTTGGGGTAAATACGTATGCCGAGTAAGGCAGGCGTGAGCTGTTGGATAATATCGGGATTATTTTGAGTTTTTGCAATTAAAATAATGCCTTCTAAATAGGCAAACATGGCATTAGCCGTTGCATCAATATCTATTCCGTTGAGATCAGCTTCATTATTAGCAACGCCTCTTTGTAAGCAATCGCGGATACTCGAGATACTCCGGGCAAAAATATTATCCACTTTTTGACGAATAGGCTCATCTTGGCTGGATAATTCAAGTGCGATATTGCCGTATGGGCAGCCTAATACATGCCCAGTGGATTTTTTTATACTGGTTTGGAACTCAGCAATTTTTTCTGCAAATAAATTAAGCTCATCAAGTGCGGGTAATTTACCAGTAAAAGCAATATCGATAATTTGAGATTTATAATCAGAGAATTTGTCTTCAAGTACGGCGAT
The DNA here is from genome assembly GCA_964542925.1 of uncultured Granulosicoccaceae bacterium. Taxonomy (GTDB): domain Bacteria; phylum Pseudomonadota; class Gammaproteobacteria; order AKS1; family AKS1; genus Sulfuriflexus. Next base: position 22,618 of record CAZIWG010000022.1, read on the forward strand.
AGCTAATTCTTGTTTGCTTTTATAGAAATGATAGAAACTACCTTTTTTAACATCTGCTTTCTTGCAGATGGCTGCTACGCCGACATCTGCATAGCTTTGCGCATAGATAAGTTCAAAAGCTGAATCCATGATGCGCCGTTCTGTTGATAGTTCGTTATTCATGGCAAAGACTATAATTGACCGGTCGGTCAATTGCAAGCATGTTTTGATAATTTATAAAAATAAATGAATATCAACGTTAATTGTTTGTAATAATTAGATAATTCTCTCTTAGGTTAGTTTTTTATGAACATGTTTCGCCGTAATGTGCCTTTGCTGGCGATCAGTCAGGCATTGATGATGAGTAGCGCAAGTTTGCTCTTAACCACAACAGCATTGGTGGGGTTAGAGATGGCGCCAGACAAATCATGGGCAACACTTCCACTTGCGGTGATGTTTATTGCCGTGATGCTAACAAGTATTCCCGCTTCTATGTTGATGGCAAAAATTGGTCGTAAGCCTGCTTTTATGATGGCGACCGTATTTGGTATGAGTGGCGGAGGGTTAGCGACCTATGCGATATATAGCCAAAACTTTTGGTTGTTTGTTGTAAGTGGTGTGTTAGTTGGAATGTTTAATGGCTTTGGTAATTATTTTAGATTTGCTGCTGCCGATATTGTTGAGCAGGATTTAAAAAGCAAGGCAATCTCAGCAGTATTGCTAGGTGGCGTGGTCGCAGCAGTGGTTGGGCCTAATTTAGCCAATTTAACCCGAGAGTCGATTCCTAATGCATTATTTGCAGGTAGCTACATATCTATAATTGGTTTATATATTTTGATATTTATTGTGCTTGGATTTCTTAAATTACCGGAAATGAAACACAGCGAAGAAAAACATGAAGTAGGACAAGTCCGTACACTCTGGGTGATTGCAAAACAACCAAAATTTATTGTTGCGTTATTATGTGCCATGTTAGGTTATGGCGTAATGTCATTTGTGATGACAGCGACACCTCTAGCAATGCATGCAAATTCACATAGTTTTTCAGATACATCGTTTGTTATTTCATGGCACGTACTAGGCATGTACGCACCATCATTTGTGACAGGTTCATTAATACATCGTTTTGGCGTATTAAAAATTATGTTCACAGGCGCACTATTAGGGTTTGCATGTGTGGTAACAAATTTATTAGGCAATACGGTTGAGCATTATTGGATAGGCTTAACGTTGTTAGGGATGAGTTGGAACTTTCTTTTTATAGGTGGCACAACGTTGCTAACAGAAACATATAGACCGGCTGAACGAAGTAAAACACAGGCACTGAATGATTTTATTGTTTTTACAACAGTAGCGATAGCGTCATTAACAGCAGGTGTTTTACAGCATAATTATGGATGGGAGCGAGTAAACTGGGGTGTTGTACCACTGATTATTATAATAATGATAAGCATTCTATGGTTGGCAATGAAAGGATCAGCAAATAATATAAAGTCAGCGACCATAACTGAAGATTGTATTTAGCCAAAAAACAGAAGAAAAAAATGAAAGTATTGCAGACAATTAAAAACGGGTTCAGTGAAGTGTCAGCTAACAAGTTGGTATTAATAACCGCTGTCTTCTGGGTGATATTTCTTAATCTTTCCTTTTTTAGTCATGTGATTGATGTATATCCACTAAATGAGAAATATATAGGGTTTATTTTATCGCTGACTATTTTTTTAGGTAGCATAATTATTATATTGTTTGTACCGTTTTGTACGAGGTCAACTGTCAAACCTATTCTTATAAGTTTTGTGTTAATAAGCGCACTAACAGCATATTTTATGGATAGTTATAATATTGTGATTGATGAGGGAATGATTGTTAATGCATTAGACACGGATATAAATGAGAGTTTAGATCTATTTAGTTTAAATTTAGTATTTTATTTCCTGTTATTAGGTTTATTTCCGTCCTTTTATATTTATAAAGTAAAGCTGGTTTCAGGTACGATCACACATGAGATTAAGAACAAACTTGTCATATTAGCTATTGCAGGTATTGTATTGGTTACAGTGGTGATGGTATTTAGTAGGTTTTATGCATCATTTATTCGTGAACATAAGCCTTTAAGATACTATGCAAACCCTGTTTACTACATTTATTCGACAGGCAAGATTCTTTCTAAGAAGCTTAAAGATAAAAATGTAGAGATGTTATTGGTTGGAGAAGATGCAAGGGATATCGATTCGGACGGAAAACGTGAATTGGTTATTCTAGTAGTTGGAGAAACAGCTAGAGCAGACCGTTTTTCTCTTAATAATAATTATCGAAATACCAACCCATTATTAGAAAAAGAAAATGTCCTTAGTTTAAGGAATGTTTATTCGTGTGGGACATCTACGGCGGAGTCATTGCCTTGTATGTTTTCAATTCTTAACAAGAAAGATTACAGCATAAGCAAGGCAGCCAAGAGGGAGAATCTATTAGATGTGTTAAAGCATGCAGGCGTTCATGTGCTTTGGAGAGACAATAATTCAAGCTCAAAAGGGATTGCAAATAGAATAGACTATGAAAGTTTTAAGCGGGCAGATGTCAATACGATATGTACCCCTGAGTGTCGTGATGAAGGGATGTTAGTTGGTTTACAGCAGTACATTGATAGTAAGTTAAATGGCGATGTTTTTATAGTATTGCATCAGATGGGTAATCATGGGCCTGCCTATTATAAGCGTTATCCAGAACAGTTTGAGAAATTTAAACCAACATGTAAAACCAATCAGTTAGAGTCATGCAGTGTGGCAGAAATTAATAATGCCTATGATAATGCGATCTTATATACAGATTATTTTTTATCTAAGGTGATAGAATTTCTAAAAGAAAATTCAGACTTTAAAACGACTATGTTCTACATAAGCGACCATGGTGAATCGCTAGGTGAGAATGGATTATATTTACACGGGATGCCTTATTTTATGGCACCAGACGCACAAATTCATGTACCTGCGGTGTTCTGGTTTGGTGACAATAATAAAATTAAAAATTTAATTGGATTACGAGACAATTCGTATTCACATGACAATATTTTTCACACAGTTTTAGGTTTGATGGAAATTGAAACAAATGTCTATGATAGAAATCTGGATATTCTCTATCAACCGTAACAGTGGATTGACCACATTATTGTGGTTGCCATAATTTTTCATGACCTTCGGTATCACGTAGATAGTTTTTACTATCAAGACGCATTGAGTCTTTAATTTTTTCTAGTTGCGCGTACACGATGATATTACGGGGTAATTTTATTGGTAGATAGACAGCATTGCTAATAAAGTGATGAATACGTTTATCACCAACACCGTGGCGGTATTCATAAAGCCCGCCTGGTTTATTAACGCCACCATCATCGGGTAGATTTTGATGAAAGTAGAGAATTGTTTTTCCGTCATCAGAAATAGCATAGCCATTTTGCCGAGAGGCGTATTCAGAAAATTTTGTAAGACCAATAATCTTCTTTTTACCATTTTCGTGATGATATGTTTTCAGAACCAGTGGGCTATACCAATTTCCTCCTGAAAGTTCAATGGAAAAATAAGCCGAGAGTTGCGTTTCACCTTTAGGTATTTTCTCATGCTGTATGACACGAGGTTGTAGGGCAAGGGCTAGGGTGCTTGTTGTAAGCAAAAAGATTAAGAATAATTGACGAATAAATGTATGTTGTTTGTTTGTCACGATAATATCACAGTATATTTATTTAGATTGATAGTAGCATAGCGAAATCTGTTCGCGTAGGCTTAAGACCGATTTGATTCGTTTTTATTGAATGACGATAATGGCGCTGGTGTTGCAATATAGAAGCCTTGAGCGAAATCCACGCCAATGCGATTTAGTTCTTTATATATGTCTTGTCCTTCAACAAATTCTGCAATTGTTTCAATATTCATAACATGGGCAATTTGTGTGATGGATTCAACAAATGCATGATCAGTTTTATCAATGCATATGTCTCGTACGAAACTGCCATCAATTTTAATATAATCTACCGGGAGTGTTTTAAGATAGCTAAAAGAGCTTAAGCCACTACCAAAGTCATCAAGTGCAAATCGGCAACCGGCTTTCTTTAAATCTGAAATAAACTTTACGGCACTGGTCATATTAGCAATAGCCGCTGTTTCGGTTATTTCAAAACATATTGTTGTAGGATTTATTTCAAATATAGACAGTTGTTCAAGAATATAATTTGAAAAATCAGAGGTTGAGAGTGATTGCCCAGAAATATTAATGGTAAATATACATTCTTTAAATTTTTCGCCAGTTTCTTGATAAATATGTTGTATATTAAACAATGAATTTCGAACAACCCATTGATCTACTGCCGGCATGAGTTTGTAGCGTTCAGCAGCAGGGATAAATGCCATAGGTGGTATCAAGTCACCAATGTCATTCATCATTCGCACTAATATTTCATAATGGTTTGCAGCTGGATGAGTTTGATTTAAGCTGATAATGGGTTGGTAATAAAGTATAAAGTTATCTTCATCAATGGCTTCATTAATTTTTTGTACCCATTGCACCTCACCTCGATGCTGCTCGAGTTCACTGTCTTCAGGATGATATATATGGATGCGGTTTCTACCCTTGTCTTTGGCAAGGAAGCAAGCAGTATCTGCTGCACTAAGTAGTTCAGATATATTAGCGGTTAGCGCGGTGATGGGAGCGACGCCAATACTGACACCGATATCAAAGCTTTGTCCTTGCCAAGTAAAGCGGAAATCATTAATAGATCTTAGTAAGATGTAAGCAATTTGCTCAGCTTTGGTGAGGGAACAAGCTTCAAGTAAGACGCCGAATTCATCACCGCCTAGTCGAGCAAGGGTATCAGATTTCCTAATTTGTTGTTTAAGGATGGTTGATATCTGGCGTAATAATTCATCTCCTGCACTATGACCACAGGTGTCATTAATAAGCTTGAATTGGTCAAGATCCATAAAGCATAGTGCATATTCAATATTATCTGCACGTACATTTAAGAAAGCATGATCAAGTCGAATTTCAAATTCACGACGATTAACAAGGCCTGTTAAGTTATCGTGGGTGGCTTCATGATTTAGTTGGCTAGTCAGTGCACGCGTTTCAGTGACATCGCGGAAAACAATAATGAGACCAAGTATCTTATTGTCGCGGTCTTTTATTGGTGCAACACTATGTTCAATGCCATATTGTTTACCATGTTGGTCAATAAGAATTTCAGTTGATGTTGAGTGAATAGTTTCACCGTAAGTGAGTACGTCGGCTGTTGGGTCAATGAAGCGGTGTTTGGTATCTTCGTCAACGATATGAAAAACACTATTGATATGTTTGTTTATTGCCGTGATTGCAGGCCAGCCCGTGAGCATCTCTGCATTGGGATTCATCATTACTATTCGGCCATTTATGTCTGTGGTAATAATAGCATCGCCGATTGAGTTCAATGTTAGTTCGGCAAGTTCTTTTTCAATATAAATATCATGTTCAATTTTTTTATTTCGACGTACAACATAAATAGCAATAATAATGCTAAGCAAGATAGTTAAGCCACCAAGAATAAAAAGTAGCTTGACCGTTTTATGTTGAGTGGCTTGGGTTTTTAATGATGTTTCATTGGCATTGATGCGTTGATATTCTTGTAGTTCTCGAAGCATTTCCAATGCTTTTTGTTGAGCAGGAACAGCCTTTTCGGTAAGGAGTTTTAGGGCGTCAGCTTGTTTTCCTGCATACATAAGATCAACGACACGTAACTGATAAGGTATGGCGATCCTTGAGTATCGAGATTGTTCTGAAAGTAAGAAGCGTTCTTGTTCGGCTAATTCCATATCGAGTAAATCAAGTCTAGCAACAGCAAATCGGGCACCATCGCTATTAAATCTTACATAGAGCTCATCATAGCGAAATACGTCATTAGTACTGACCATGGAATAAAGCTTATTGGTTCTATCTCTGGCAGCATTGTACATTTGCACAATTAGCCTAGATTTCGTGTTGAAATTGAGCGAAAGCTCTCGGACTTGTTGCTGGCTTTGTTGTAATTGATAAATGCCATAACTCATTAAGGCAGTGAATATAGCAATAGACAGTAAAAAGCCTGTTGTTAGTAGGCTCGAACCTTTTGAAAAATTTGCCTTGTGTTTAAAGTCTGGCTTGTAGTGACCGTCTTTGGGCATCGAAAATTATCTTAAGTTAATTAAATCAAGGACATAGTTACTTATGAATTGTATAGGCATTAAGTATAGAAGAAAAAACTCAGACTGTTGACCTGTTTTAGCTATTAATGAATTTATCCAGTTCACCATCCATGTGCAATTCGGTTAATTCAGTAAAGCCACCAATCCATTTGTTATCAATTACAATTTGAGGAACAGTACGCGCATGATTTGTGATAGTTAGCATGCTTTTGAGAGCGGTTTTATCGAGATCAACGCGATACTCTTGGTAGTCAATATTCCACTTCTTGAATAAGAGTTTAGCTTTATCACAAATAGGACAGGTTCCCGTGCTGTAAATAGTTATATGGCTCATGTGGGTATATCTCTTTAATACATTTTTTTGACAAAGATCATGGTAACGCAATTTAAATGAGCTAGGCTATAGATCAGGTAGGGATGATTTATAAACACTTAATTTATATGGGTGATGGAAATTCATAATAGAAACAAAATGTGATTATTTTAGGAGAGTTATGTGAATACACTGCATTTTTACGTTAATGAACAACTTGATACAGATCGATTGACCTTAATTAAGGCAGATCTATTAGCGATGACGCATGTTAAAAATGTTGAGTTTGGAAAGGGAACACCGAGTGAATTTACGATTGAGGTAGATGAACATTGTGATATGGCGATTAATGTTATGGAACAGCTTAATCGTGCGGGATTAAATCCGGAAATTTCATATAGTTAATTTGTTATTTTTTATACTGGCGCAGAGTACTGCGCCAGTCATTATTTGCACTAGCTTTCGCTAATAGCCTGTATTTACCCACTTCATTTTCATACCAACCTTTATGATGTTGTAGCGGTTCAACGCTGTAGCCCCACCAACAGCCATCTGCATCTTGTGCCAGCCAGTTTACCCAGTCAGGAATAGGAAAATTCATTGATATTAGTTAATTATGGTTGCGACATTGTGCCGGTAATACTATTCTAGCGCCATTTTATAGACAACAAAGAATATTAGACAATGAGTATGATGCAGGTTTTTGTTAATGGACAGTCGCAAATTGAATACGACCGGTCGAAATCTTTACCCGAGAAACAATTAGAGTATCTTGAAAAGATGGATCAAGAAATGAGTGCTGGCTTTGAATTGGCAGGTGAAAAAATTGCTGATCCTGATTTATTGCAACGAGCCCAATTTGTAGCAGGATATCTGGCTCAAGCCTTGTTAAGTGAAAATGATGCAATGATCGCAGCAAGTTGTGCCTGGTTGTCACTACGGTTGCAAGATTTGAAACAAGTAAAGATCATTCAGGATGAGCAACAAATATCAATCGATTTGATTTTTGACGAGAACCGTGTCAATCACGTAAAGGTTGATTTAAGTATGCCAAGTAAAGGCAAGCCTCTTCACTAAAGCGGTTAAATCGCGACACAATTCCGACCATTATTTTTAGCGCGATAAAGTGCAGCATCTGCTGCATCAACAAAGCTCATCATGTCTTGTGTTGATTCTAATTCTGCCATACCAATGGACACGGTAAGTAGCGGTAGACGTTTCCCTTTTATGTTTTTAATCGGTTGATTGCGAATACGTTCACGAAGTCGCTCGGCGATAATGCGCGCTTCGCTAGCGGTAGTGTCAGGTAATAGAACAACAAATTCTTCGCCACCATATCGAGCAGCAGAATCATAGGGTCGGATATTATCAGCGAGACATTCGGCGACAACGGATAGAGCCGCGTCCCCTGCGTGGTGTCCATGGTTATCATTAAATAGTTTGAAGTGGTCGATATCTAACATCAAAACACAAAAAGCATGATTGTTTTTTTGTGCACGCTGAATAATTCGGGGTAGATGTTCATCCAACCAGCGACGATTGTAGAGATTGGTTAGGGCATCAATTTTAGAATTTTGTTCTGATATAGCCTGTTGTTGTCGACTTTCAAAAATAACTAAATTGTCTTTGCGCACGCGTGACGATAAAATATAGAGTAAATTTCTAGCCACTGTATTTGAACGTTCAATCAGTGCCCAGACAATATTTTTCTCGATTAATAATAATCGGCAATTTTGTTCGGTAACGACAATTGCAGAAGGACGTTTTCCCTCGATGATTGACATTTCCCCAACACAGTGACCCGCCTCAAGATAAGCAAGTGCTTCATGACCTTGCCAGTCAAGTCGTACTTGAACGCGACCACGTATGACTAGATACAGTGTGTTATTGTTTTTTTCTGGGGTGAGTAATACATCACCCGCGTTGTAGGCACGTTGCTCACTATGTTTTAATAGCCAAGCAAGATTTACATCAGACTCACCACGTAAAATATGCTGAGATCTAAGTATATCGGTTGTTAATGAATTATCGATGTTGTTGGCTTGATTCATGTATAAAGTGTGGCATAGCCTGCATAGAGTACAATTAGCAAAGTCTGATTTTGTGTGCTGACGCACAGGTAGAGTGATACATGGGTCACAAAAAAAATTCATCTATTGATGAGATCGTAGCTAATACCCGTTATTGGGTTAAAAGTACGGTTATTCACTATAATTTATGTCCGTTCGCCAATAAGGTATTTGTCACTGATCGGCTGGATGTTGAGGTGTCAGAGGCAAGCACAGAAGAATCGTTGTTAGGTGACTGTTTGTTTGCTATTCAGCAGATGCTAAAGACACCGAGAGGTAAAACAGAAACAATGTTGTTGGTTCATCCTGACTGCATGAATGACTTTTCTGAATACAATGATTTTCTTGGCAAAATTGATGAATTACTCGAGAGGATGGAATTATCGAGTATTGTACAAGTCGCCAGTTTTCATCCTGATTATTGTTTTGCCGACTGTGATGACAATGATGCGGCTAACTTTACCAACAGATCGCCATATCCTATGTTGCATATATTGCGTGAGGAAAGTATCAGTGAAGCTGTTGAAGAATGGTCTATGCGTAACCTGAATATAGAAGATATTCCCAATAGAAATATTGAGACCTTACGTAAATTGGGACGTGATGTACTCGCAGATCAATTACTGGCTTGTAATAAAAAATCGGATTAAAGCAATATGTTAGAAGAAATGATGGTTGTAACGACCCCGTTATTATTGGCGTTATTAATGGGTGGGGCTGTAGGGTTAGAGCGGGCATGGCATGGTCGTCCCGCTGGACTGCGTACACATACCTTGGTGTGTATGTCGTCGGCATTGTTAATGTTATTAACCGTTAACCAGTGGGATTTAATGGCATCCGTACCTATTGAAGCGATTCGTATTGACCCAACACGCATGGCACAGGGCATCATGACGGGTATTGGTTTTCTAGGTGCAGGGGTTATCATGAAAGAAGGTTTGACGATTCGTGGTCTTACCACGGCAGCTTCTATATGGATGACGGCATCGATTGGTATCATGATAGGTATGGGCTTTAATACCGCAAGTTCTTTAGCTACCTTGCTTACGTTAATTGTTCTTTCTTTATTTAGTCGTATTGAAGCGAAGTTGCCATCAAGACGTTTTGGTCGTTTAGTCTTACGTTATAAAACCAGTGATGATGTGATGCATGAAGATATTGAATCATTGATTAGTGCGCATGACATTAACAATTATCATCCGAGTTATCACTTGGTGGATGAAGGGCGTTTATTTGAATATGAAATGACTATTTTTACCAGTGATGCAGAAAATTTTCGGCGCCTTGCTGAAAGTTTGAAATCAGTCGAACGTTTAATTGAATTCAGTATTATACCAAGTGGTGACTAGCTATTTGGCAAGTCCAGTGTAAATAAAGGATCAAGCGTTTTACGAATTTGCTCAATACTTAAATGGGTTGCTTCATTAGGATTGTCCCATTGTTGGCAACTCATTCTCATCACCTCAGGTTGTTTTTCTGATTTTAAATCCATAATGGTAATGGATTCTGTATTGGGTGGGCCACCACCACCGCCCGAGCCATTCGCCGCAACAACGGCAGGAAGATGTAGCATGACATCTTCGGTGTCTCGGCGGACACGGGTAATAACAAAATTGTCGGGTTCGACGATCCTTTCTACTTCAGCATTGTTACGTAATTCAAATGTACAGTTTGGATAGTAGGCATCAACACCCCAATATGATGTAACGATCTTTCCATCTTGGATTAATACTCTGCCTTCGTTAGGCGCAATACTGATAGGAGATTGCAAGCGTAGTGTTGAACCGGTTGGCGGCGCGTAAAAAGTTGAATTAACATCTTTGGGCGGTTGATAGGCGCAGCCGCTAATGCTAGCAACAAGCAAACCGATTGTAATAGATTGTGTTGCGCGTCTCATACCAAGGACTCCAAATTTTTTATCAGGAAGGTAATGATTAAGACCGTAATGCGGCCTAAAAGTTTGCCAGCATTTTCTGGTTTTTACCAGAATAACTGAAAATAACAGTCGATGGCATCGAGCGCCATGTGTATGAGCAACCCAGCCGCAATAATTCTTAATTTAGGAATAAGTAATAATATACCGTACACCGCCATTGCTGGCTCGGTGTGTAGTAGATGACTTCCAATACTACAGCGTTCAGGATCAAAAATAGGTGTGCTTAGCAGATGATCCAGATCAACAAGCATGGTGAGTAGCATTATCCCCCAAGCACGTTGCCAATGCGGCTTAAAAGCAAATCGAGCCACTAACCCTGGCACGAGAAGGTGGGCAAGCATATGTAGAATAAAACGTGTCATAAATCAGTGGCTTGTAAAAAATGTAGTGGTATAAGCTCATATTAAATTATGATTAAAGATTATGGACTTTTAACCGACAAAGTTCAGTAGAAAGTTTTAATTCTTAGTTGGAGTAATTTCTGTTGTCACAAGAAGAGATAAGCCGGATTTTATATGTTGAAGATGAAGCTGATATTCAAGCGGTCGCTAAATTAGCGTTGGAGCAGGTTGGTCGGTTTACCCTTGAAGTTTGCAGCTCCGGGCAAGAAGCGTTGGAAAAAGCAGCACAATTTTCCCCACAATTAATGTTGTTGGATGTCATGATGCCGGATATGGATGGCCCTACCACCTTAGGTAAACTGCGTGATATTTGTGGTCTTGAAAATGTGCCGGTAATTTTCATGACAGCAAGGGTGCAGCCACATGAAGTGGATAAATATATTAGCATGGGGGCGCTCGACGTGATTGCGAAGCCATTTGATCCCATGACCTTGTCAAATCAAATTCGTGAAATCTGGAATAGGGTTTAACGGCCTAGAAAACTTAGTCAGCTAAAAAATGTTTTTCTAATAAGGCGTTTGTAAAATACGGCCGTAAGTAAAAGCCGCGAGGTAAGGTTTGAATTAACTTTCCATCTGGACCAATCGCCTCTACCAAGACACTGGCATTAGCCGCTTTAGGCCTAATTTGTAATAGCTCACCGTGTTTTGCGCTGAGTGATTCAAATTTACCGAGCGTGATATTACTCATTAACTCTTCCCAGTCTTTTTCAAGCACAGCAAGATCTTGTTCAGGCGCACGCCATAATAACCCGGTTCCAATCCGTCTTTCAGCTAATGGGATCTCGGGGCTTGCTTGTACCGGCAGCCAAAGCACGTGACGAAGTTTTTTATAAACGCAGCTGGTATGCCACTGACATCGAGAGGTGTTTTTGAGTGGCACAGTACAAATATACGTTGATTCTTGTACTAAACCTTTTGAGTTAACGGGCAAGGTTTTTAATTCGATACCTAGTGCCATGAAGTCAGGTTCAGATAATGAGGCGGCATCACAACCCAGTGCGCGTTCAGCGAGATCGCCTAGCCAACCTTTATGGCTGCGTAAGTCAGCAGGAACTTGAATGCCACATTGCTCAGCGAGTTCGGTTACTTGTAACCCTGCAATGGCATCAATACGTTGTTGTAACTCGGCTTCACTGGTTGGTGCATGTGGCAGAGACATCAATTATCCAGCACTAAGGCATCAAAATTTTCAGTGGTTGTATTGAAGGTAAAAGGAGGCTGGCTCATGGAAATAACGTGCTTTGTTAAATGCGTTGCCAATCGCCGGACTTACCACCCGCCTTACTCAGTAATTGCACATCACTGATGCACATACCGCGGTCGACAGCTTTGCACATATCGTAAATCGTCAGTAAGGTAATTTGCACAGCGGTGAGCGCTTCCATTTCAACACCGGTTTTACCATCGGTTTGTGCGGTTACTTGACAGTAAACTTGATTATTTTTTTGATCTGGTTCAAGCACAATATCTAAATGAGTCAGTGGCAAGGGATGACAAAGCGGAATTAAATCGGATGTTTTCTTTGCCGCCATAATCCCGGCAACGCGAGCAATACCGAGTACATCGCCTTTTTTATGCCCACCTTCGCAAATGAGTTTTAAGGTCTCGGCCTGCATACTGATGTTGCCATCTGCGACAGCCGTGCGACGTGTGATTGCTTTATCGCCCACATTAACCATGTGTGCATTGCCATCGGTGTTAAAGTGAGTCAACTTCCCCATCAGTGGTACAATTCCTTAAAATCTGAATTAGGCGGTCGATTATACCGAATGACTGCATTAGAGGACACATGAGTATTAAAGTACTGTTTTTTGCGAGTTTGCGTGACGAAATGGGGCGTGGTGAGGATGAACTTTCTGCCGCCAGTATTAACATCGTGGCGGACGTTTGGGATAGCGTGGCGGATGGAAAAGCCATGCCGAGCAATTTACTGATGGCGGTTAATCAGGATTATGTCACTGCCGATGCTGCTGTTGAGGATAATGATGAAGTGGCTTTCTTCCCCCCAGTGACAGGAGGCTAATATGCCCAAGGTGGTTTTATTTGAGGGTGGTTTTGCGCCGTATAATGAGCTAACTGCCTATGAAGCCGAGTTAGTTCAGCAACATGGCAAAGGTCAGTATGGTGCAACCACCAGCTTTGTCGGCACCATGCGTGACTTTAATGAAGGTGATAATGTCAGTGCGATGTTTCTTGAACACTATTCCGGTATGACAGAAAAAGCCTTAGAGAAAATTTGTGATCAGGCAATGGCAGACTATCCCATTCTCGACTGTTTAATCCTGCACCGTGTTGGTGAGATTAAACCTAACGATTCGATTGTCTTGGTGGCGGCGTGGTCGGCACATCGTGGTGCGGCGTTTGATGTAGCAAGGATGTTGATTGAAAAATTGAAAACCGATGCGCCTTTTTGGAAACGAGAAACGCTGAAAGATGGTGATCGGTGGGTGGAGAAGAATACGGATGGTTGAGTGAGTGGTCACGCTGCTAGTACTTAACTGCCGTCGAGACAAGCGCCCTGCGGGACGTTTGTAATCCTCCGTCAGTTAAGTACTGACATCGCTCCTTTATATTTCAAAGTGATGACGTTCAGTTATTGCAAATCGGTATCGGTTGTTGTGCAGAGCCATGTTACAAGCGTCCCGCAGGGCGCTTGTTTTGGCGATGTGCAATGACCGATGGCGATGACTATCAAACAGACATAAAAAAAGCAGGCTCACGCCTGCTTTTTTATTTAGATTGTGAATACTGATTAAAGCAATGGCACAATCAATAACGCCACGATATTAATAATTTTAATCAGTGGGTTAATCGCTGGGCCAGCAGTGTCTTTGTAGGGATCACCGACGGTATCACCAGTGACAGCCGCTTTATGCGCTTCAGAGCCCTTACCACCACAGTTACCATCTTCGATGTACTTCTTGGCGTTATCCCATGCGCCACCACCGGTGGTCATAGAGATAGCCACGAAGAGTCCAGTGACGATCGTGCCGATGAGCAAGCCACCAAGTGCTTGAGGCCCAAGGATAAGCCCAACCAGTAAAGGCACAGCAATCGGTAATAGCGAAGGAATGATCATTTCTCTAATCGCGGCACGGGTGAGCATGTCGACGGCTTTAGAATAATCAGGTTTAGCTGTGCCTTCCATGATGCCAGGAATTTCCTTGAACTGGCGGCGTACTTCAACCACCACACTCCCCGCAGCACGACCAACGGCTTCCATCGCCATGGCGCCAAACAGGTAAGGTACGAGGCCACCGATAAACAGTCCGATAATGACCATATGATTAGATAAGTCAAAAGTCAGATGATGGCCGGAGGCTTCCAGTTCATGCGTGTAGTCAGCAAAAAGTACCAGTGCAGCGAGTGCTGCCGAGGCAATGGCATAGCCTTTGGTGC
>CAZIWG010000023.1:0-3221 GCA_964542925.1 uncultured Granulosicoccaceae bacterium
CACGCCTTTCACAACGCGACCGTTATCAACATCTAAACAAGGAATAATTCGTTTTGCTAAACCCATTATTAACTCTTTATTCTAAATTCTGACATCTGCCAGAATGACGATAAATGTAAAACGTTACGCTCTCTACGCCTTCGCGTCCCAGCTTTAGATTTTGTTAATCATTTATTACTTAACTTGTCAGCTAAGTTTTGCCCTTCAGCAAAATCGAGCGTCCCTTCATAAATAGCACGGCCTGTAATCGCACCCGTAATACCTTCTTCCTCAACCGCACAAAGTTGGCGAACATCTTCAATATTAGTAATACCACCGGATGCAATCACCGGAATAGTAATCGCTTGCGCAAGTTCAACCGTTGACTCTAAGTTCACACCTTGCATCATGCCATCACGGCTGATGTCGGTAAAAATGATGGCTTCAACGCCATCGTCTTCAAAATGTTTTGCCATATCGACCACATCGTGATGCGATAATTTTGACCAACCATCGATAGCCACTTTACCGTCTTTGGCATCTAGCCCCACAATAATGTGACCGGGAAACTCAACACAGAGATCATTCACAAAGTGCGGAGCACTTACCGCTTTAGTACCAATGATGCAGTACTGCACACCCGCTTCTAAATAAGTTTGCACCGTATCTTCATGACGAATTCCGCCACCAACTTGTATTGGTAAATCAGGATAGGCTTCAGCAATCTCGTGAATAACCCCTGCATTAACCGGCTCTCCTGCAAAGGCGCCATCAAGATCAACAATGTGTAAACGCCTTGCGCCAGCGTCTACCCACCGCCCTGCCACGGCTACAGGATCATCAGAAAAAATCGTTTCATCATCCATTTTCCCCTGTCGCAAACGCACACACTTACCTTGCTTCAGATCGATTGCTGGTATGAGTAACATCGCACTATTTCCTCTTAAAGACTTCCGTCCCAATTAATAAAGTTTTTCAATAACTGCAACCCAGCATGCTGACTTTTTTCTGGATGGCATTGCAAGGCAAAGACATTTTCCCTTGCTAATACAGATGTAAATGCACCACCATAATTGGTTGAGCCAGCAATAAAATCCGGTTTGGCTAATTCAACATAATAACTGTGCACGAAATAAAAACGGCTACCGTCTTCGATATCTTTCCATAATGGATGTGGTGTCATTTGAAAAATTTCATTCCAGCCCATGTGCGGAATTTTTAATTTCTCACTGTCATCATCACTTAGACCTTTCGCAAAACGGCGTACCGTGCCGGGAATAATGCCGAGGCATTCAATGCCATTATTTTCTTCGCTGCTATCTAATAAGGCATGCATGCCTAAACAAACGCCTAAAAAAGGTTTTGTTTTCGCGCACTCTATAACAACATCACTAAGTTCAAGACGATGCAATTCAGACATGCAATCACGTATTGCACCCACACCCGGGAACAATACTTTGTCTGCAGACAAAATTATTTTTGGATCAGAGGTAACTTTTATTGTTACGCCAGTATCAGCAACATGCTCAAGTGCCTTAGACACTGAATGCAGGTTACCCATACCATAATCGATGACAGCAAGCGTAGTCATGAGTCGAGTCAGTCTTGTTTACAAACTGCCTTTGGTTGATGGCAAGATACCTTGCATGCGAGAGTCAGCCTCCGCTGCCATTCGAATGGCACGGCCGAAAGCCTTGAAAATAGTTTCCGCAACATGGTGTGCATTTTTACCGCGAAGGTTATCAATGTGCACGGTTGCTTTGGCGTGATTAACAAATCCCTGAAAGAACTCGCCAAACAGATCGACATCAAATTCACCAATGGTCGCGCGCGGGTAATCAACATGATACTCCAGACCTGGGCGACCAGAGAAATCAATTACAACACGTGACAAGGCTTCATCAAGTGGCACATAAGCGTGACCATAACGTCGAATACCGGATTTATCACCCAGCGCTTTATCCACCGCCTGACCCAGCGTAATGCCGATGTCTTCAACTGTGTGGTGAGCATCAATGTGCAAATCGCCATTGGCTTTAATATCCAGATCAATCATACCGTGACGCGCAACCTGATCCAGCATGTGGTCAAAAAAAGCCACACCAGTATCGAAATTGGCGACACCGGTGCCATCCAGATTCACTGAAATTTCTATTTGAGTTTCGTTGGTATTACGGGCCACAGTGGCCTTACGTTCTGACATTATGCTTCCAATCAATCTCTGCTTGATAAATCAACCACTTCGGACGCATAGAATACCGCGCTCAGTGCTGCGTTCAAGCTTTATTATACATAGAGTGGGCAAATCTACACCGAAAAATTAACATTTTACTGATGTTGCTTCAAAACAAGCAGTTTATCCTCTAAATCAGTGAATCATGACAGATCCATGACAATTATTGATCCATATCAATGTGTTATTTAGTCCATCGCATAACATTAGCCATCGCTTATTTTTACGCACGATATGTGCTTTTGGAGATTTAACAATGAACAACCGATTCAAGCCTGCGCTTGCTGCAGCTACTCTATTAACGCTTGGAGCGACGAGCTTACCTGCTCTTGCGTATGAAGCAGGTGATTGGGTAGTACGTGGGCGTATTATCCACCTCAATACAAATGAAGACAGCAGCACCATTCGTGTCGACAACGCATCGGTTGCTGGTTCAGGCGTAACAGTGGACAACGATACCGTCCCTGAGTTGGACATTACTTATATGTTCACACCACATTGGGGCACGGAATTAATTCTTGGCACAACTAGCAACACTGTTGACGGTGACGGCACCTTAGCCAGCCTAGGCGGCATTATCAACACTAAAGTGTTACCGCCAACACTGACTTTACAATACCACTTCCGCCCACGTGCGACAGTTCGCCCCTACGCAGGTGTAGGTATCAACTACACCTATTTCTATGATGAAGAAGTCGATGGCGGACTAGATACAGCCACCGCGAAAGTAAAAATAGATAGCTCTTGGGGCTTAGCCGCTCAAGCCGGTGTTGATATCGATATTAACAAAGACTGGTTTGTGAACTTTGACGTGAAATATATCGACATTGATACCACTGCACACTTTGAAAACACTGCTGTTGGTGGTGGTATTGCAGATGTTGATGTAGATCTTAAACCATGGGTATTTGGTATCGGAATTGGTACTACATTTTAAGAACCTCTCTCTACAGTTTTGGACATGAACTGAGAGTCTGTTTAGGCCGAGCAAATGCTCGGCCTTTTTTTT
>CAZIWG010000023.1:3321-36181 GCA_964542925.1 uncultured Granulosicoccaceae bacterium
GGGCCATCATTCACCAAACTCACCTGCATATCTGCAGCAAACTTTCCTGTCGCTATCTCGGCATGTGCACCTTTCGCTTGCGCCACAAAATAATCATACAATCGCTCACCTTCATCAGGCGGTGCCGCAGGTGTAAAACTCGGTCTGGTGCCTTTTTGAGTATCTGCCGGCAAAGTGAATTGCGGCACAATCAACATCCCTCCCTGAATGTCACGCGCACTCAGATTCATGCGCCCTGACTCATCTTCAAATATACGGTAACCGAGCACCCGTTCTAATAATCGATCTGCCTGCTTTTCTGTATCTCCACGCTCAACACCCAGAAAAATAAGTAAGCCCTTACTTACCTCACCAATCAAAGTTCCAGACACTTCTACCTTAGCTTGAGTCACACGCTGTAATAAACCAATCATTGGCTCAACCTTCGAGCCATATCGCGTGTGGCACTAACAAGCGCATCAATAATACCCGGCTCTGAGGCAGCGTGACCGGCATTTGCAATCACCTGCAATTCTGCCTGAGGCCAAGCAGCATGCAGAGCAAAAGCTTGGTCAACCGGGCACACAACATCGTAGCGGCCATGCACGATAATGCTGGGAATATGTGCGATCTTATCGATGTTATTCAATATTTGGTTATTTTCGAGAAAACTATTATTAATAAAGTAATGACATTCTATACGCGCCATTGCCAGCGCAAATTTTGAAGCCGCAAAGCTTTGTTCGGTCTGCTTGCAGGGCAGTAAGCTAATGGTGTGCCCTTCCCACAACGACCATGCTTTGGCTGCCTCCAGCCGTGTTGGTTCATCATCACTGGTGAGTAAGCGATAGTAAGCACTCACCATATCGTGGCGCTCTGACTCTGGCACGGGGACTAGATATTGCTCCCAATATTCCGGAAATAAGCGACTCGCGCCATGTTGGTAGAACCAATGAATATCTTCCGGACGACACAAGAAAATACCCCGCACAATTAAACCCGATACTTGTTGTGGATGTACTTGGGCATAAAGCAGTGCCAGCGTTGATCCCCAAGATCCGCCAAACACTAACCATTGCTGAATACCACAGTCTTCTCGAATCGCTTCAATGTCTGCGATCAATGCTTGAGTGGTATTGCCTTCTAACTCAGCATGCGGCGTCGATAAGCCTGCACCGCGTTGGTCAAACAAAATAATCCGATATATCTCCGGATCATAAAACCTTCGATGATATGGCACACAGCCCGCACCGGGCCCACCGTGTAAAAACAACACCGGAATACCTTCTGGATTTCCACACTCCTCCACATAAAGCTCATGTGGAGGCTCAACCGCCAAGCGCCATTTACGCGTTGGTTCTATTTCTGGGTAAAGACCTTGCATTGATTAAATCGCTTTTTGCTTAATACCCATTGCCGATGCAATCCCTGCCAAGACCAGACCTAATAAAATGAGTACCGGTCCAGCACCTGTTTCTAATACCGTGTAAGCCCAACCCATGCTAAACACCACGCCTAAATACAACACACCTGAATGCAATAACGTACCGGCTATAAACGTGGCACTAATCACTTGCTTAAACCGTGTGCTAACCGTCAGTACCAACAACACCAAGCCTACCGCAATATTCAACAATGCCTCCAAATTACCGTGCGCATGCGGCCCACCTTTAATCGCTGTGTTGGGCACAATAGAATTTAATTGTGTGTTCAACGCCAGCAAAGCCTTAGCGTTAGCACGTGCAATCTCACCATCTGTCATCGGCTCCAAGGTTTCCTGATTCTCAAAATCACTGTCTGCCGCTAATTGTAAAGGCGCCATCGCCGCCTGTTTACCCTGCTGCGCTGTACTGATATCAGGCAAGTTATTCACCATCACCGGCCCCAACGCCGCGGTTAACACGAGGTAGAAAAAACCAAACACAATATTATATTTACCCGTCATCTCGCTCTCCTTGTTTTATTGTTATGTATTCAACTGGTTAAGGTTTTTTATAATACTTATGTGCTAGAAAAAAGCCACGCAAAGTCTGAAATAACCTACACAACTCTCAGCAAACCCTGACAGTAACTCTGCGCTTATTCAAGCATAATTCCTAGCGTCAATCTCCTTCCAAAAGAGTGACATTTTTCCAACCCAGCTTTCGAGCTGGGTTTTTTTTGCCGCGAACCATCTACGATGGTTGCGGTACTCACAACGAAGCCCGATAGGGATTCTGTGAGTGGTGAAATTCCAACCAACAGAAACACAGGAGACAGCAAGAAACTTTACCAACCACGAACGAATAATATGTCCATAGTTGCCTTAATTCGATAGAAGCAAAGTATGCATAATTGCCTTGACCCTTCGAAGATGGGTAAGGTATCCATAATGAAACGCATAGCAGTTCTATGGTGTAAACCTGATAAGGTTCTATGCTCACCCCATCGGCCATGAAAAAATTCAAATAGAGCAAAGAAGAATTGTAACAAGATCCCTCTTGCCAACATGTATGAAAACGATATTGCATTAACGCAGTATCGCAAGTTATATCAAAGAGGAAACAGTCGCTAAGCGGCTAACAATGAAGCCATTTTATCAAGTTCGGTAGACTGATCGGAAAAAATAGTTTCTACAATGGCATCGACACTGGCTTCGGTTAAACCGAGTGTTTCTAACAAATGACTATCTATCTCGATACGCGTTTCATCACCCATATTCATATTTGCCATCAATCGGTTTGCAAGTTGCACTAATAAAACATCTCGTTGATGTTCACCCTCGTATTGTTCGTCATGATGATGACGCATAACATGGATGACTTTTTCAGGTAAATCCCAGCGACGCATTAAGTCTGCACCCACTTCTGCATGGGTGAGTCCATACACTTGTTGTTCAAGATCAATGATGACTGCCTTTGGATTTGCCTCAATTTCTTTTGATAACGATACAAATTCATCCGGAAAACAATGTGCCATGATCATAAAACCAATATTGTGTAATAAACCTGACAGATACGCTGCACCCGGCTTCATATTAAAACGCACCGGTGTTGCTCGTGCTAGCGCTTCTGATAATGCCGCGCAATAAACGGAATGCTGCCAAAGCTCTTTAGCACTTAACTTTCCTTCCGCTGAATTTGAAAATACTTTCCCCGCCGCCATGCCTAATGCCATGTTAGTAACCATGTCCATGCCAAGAATTGAGAAAATCGCATCTTTAACTGAATTAATTTCACCTTTAAAACCGTACCAAGGTGAACGTGCATAATGCATGACTTGTGCAACAATCGCGGGATCGGTTTCAACCACAGCCGCAATATCCTCTGGCATAGTTTCTGGATCACGACTCATCTTGAGTAATTTTGAAGCCACTTCTGGCATCGCTGGCAAGGAATCTAGCTTGGCAATTTTTTCACGCATTTGTTTAGTTTTATTCGACAAACCAATTCCCTTCATTGCACCACTGCCGGTCAACTCTACTGTCATTTTTAATGTATGTGGTGAATTCTGCAAGGCAAGAAAATCTGTTCCAGACATTTTTAACAAACCATGTCCACTGCCATCTGCAAGATAAATTGTTTTATTTTTAAGTAACTCTGCTTCAATAAAACAATCCATCTTAAACAAGCTAGATAAAGGAGGAATCGCTTTACTCTTCAGTTGACTAAACAACGCAAAGTATTCTTCCGGCCATGCCATCTCTAAGTCTCGACCTAATTCATTTTTAATACTGACAAAATCTAAATGACAGCCTAAAGGTAAAATTGCTAAAACATAGCCTTGGTTATCACGTAACACTTGGGTCCGTGCAAACTGATGCAAAGGAATAAATAATTGCTCCGCAAGTGCTTCTAAGGTCAGTGACGGCTGATGTGAAATCGAATCACAGCAAATTGCCCGATCAGTCAAAAACTCTCGGATATAAACAGGGTCGATTTCAGAATAACTTAACTTTTTGATATCACTCATAATTTCTTTATTGCAGCCTTACTTCCATGCCATACAGCATCCTATTAGAATCTTTATCGGTAAATTTACTCAAAACTTGAGTCGTGAAGCGCTAATTTCTGGGTGAATTGGCTCTCCCATGTATAATCAACAACAATATAAATATTAATGGTACTAAGGCGTTATCAGTATGAAAATTACCGGTCATCTACAAAAGATGCAGTCCAAACTAGATTCACCCGTTAGCTATTTTTTACCTCTAGGTAAACACCTAGAACCCATGAATGTGCACATTGGAAAAAATATCAGCCTCAGCGCCACCGGTAACATTCACTGCATTGCTTGTGGTCGCCAAACCAACAAAAGTTACAGTCAAGGTCACTGCTTTCCTTGCATGAAAAGCCTACCCCAATGCGATATGTGTATTATGAAACCTGAAACTTGTCATTATGATCAAGGAACTTGTCGTGATGCGGCGTGGGGCGATGAGCATTGCATGCAACCTCATCATGTTTATCTCGCCAATTCCTCTGGTATTAAAGTCGGTATTAGCCGTCAAATCCCTACTCGTTGGGTTGATCAGGGTGCCAGTGAAGCACTGCCCATTATGCAAGTGAGCCACCGAAAATTATCAGGGCTGGTAGAAGTTATTCTAAAAAATCATGTTAGTGATCGTACAGACTGGCGCAAAATGCTCAAAGGCTCTCCTGACGCTATAGATTTAGCCTCTCGTCGAGATGAACTGTTTGCTGAATGTTCTGGCGAATTAGCTGCGTTGGAATCTCAATATGGAAAAGAGGCAATGATGCGGCTTGATGGCGAAGCTCAAACTGCGATTGAATACCCTGTCACCGAATACCCCACTAAAGTCAGCTCACTTAATTTTGATAAAACACCGCATATTCAAGGTGACCTCTTAGGTATCAAGGGACAATATCTTATTCTAGATTGCGGTGTGCTCAATATTCGTAAGTTCACAGGCTATGAAATTGAATTTGACGCCTAGCCTATCAATCCTCACCTCACCGCCTATAATAAGGGTGGGGATCTCTAGTAAAACTGAAATAAAACATGCAAAACAATGATTTAGCAAATATATCCAACAACCGGGTGTTTCCACGTATTGATGCGAAATGCCCAGTGATGCACCGTTCCGACGAATTTGAACGTTGGAGCGTTGGGCTTTTAATTAACTTTTCTGCAACAGGTATGTTGTTTACGTCTGCTCGTGCATTGAACGTTGATGCGAATATTATTGTTCGATTAGAGCGAGGTCGTAATCTAGTTATTCCAGCACTCAGTGGTTCGGGTCACGTTATTCGTTGTACGAAAATAGAAACAAATAAATACGAAATCGCCTGCAAATTAACTAAAATTAACCCGCCGGAAGTGAACGCTTAATCTAAACTCAATTGGCTAGTATCAATATTAGCGTCGGGGACTGATGTTGACTCAACCAATGTCGCTCCCGCTTCATCCAAGGTCAGATCACTCAAATCAAACTCTGCTTCTAAAAACTCTTCTGGTTCCGCAAGTGTAATACCAACTTCTGCCATATCGATACCACTGGTATCAATTTGCACATCAACAACTTCTTTGGGCTCTGCCAAGGTAATACCTGCTTCAGCCATATTAATATCGCCTGTATCAATATGTGCATCCGGTACTGATTCAGACTCAGCCAATGTAATACCCACCTCTGCCATATCCATACCACTGGTATCAATATTCGCGTTAGCCACTTCAACGTGTTCGCCAATCTGACTTCCTGGCTCGGCAACGGTCATCAATTCATCGGGGGCAACTTGTGTAGATTCGGGCGTTGCTGCTTGTGTATCTTCAATTTCACAGAGTGCACCAGCACGTTGTAAGGTGGTTTTATAACGTTCTGCGGTGGTTTGATCAATATCTTTTTTTAAAACTATACGTCGACCTGAAAAGAGTTTATCTACGCGATCAGGCGGTAAACTAAAGACCCGCGCAACATTGGTTTTAACCATGTCGAAATCAGCATGCTCAATGATCTTGCCAACAAAAATGACCTGATAACTGCCTTTAGCCATATACGTATCCCCTAACTATATTAGGAATAATAGACCTGCCAATGAGAATCATCAATCAAATCAATCTACTAATTTTTCATTTAGGCTATTAACAATGTTCGTTGCCGCAATTTGCAGGTTTTCCATCAGCTCTGAATCTTTTTTAATGACATAACTAGGATCAATAGTACGTCCATACATATGTAATTTACCGGAGGTAAGCAAAATACTAGGAATATTCCTGTTTCGATTATGTGACATGCGCAAAGCACTAATAATGGGTAATCCTTGTAAATCAGATACTTCCATATTGGTAACCAGAATATCAAAAGGCTCTTTCAACAATAGACCTAAGGCATCATAACCATTCGTCGCAAAGCGAAATTTAACTGGATATCTTTCAAATGCACTCGCCACCATTTTACGATGAAGCACACTCGCCATAATCAACAAACCCTTATATTCATACTCGCTACCTTTACCGCTGAGTCGTTCAAGCTCTGCTTCAACTTCAGCAAAATCTTCTACTTTACTATTGATGAGATCCAGCGTTGTACGAAGTAGATCAATAAAACTTAATGTGTTTTCAATAAATTTGTCGGTGAGTAAGGCTTGATTGCCTTCGACTTCAATCACCTTATCTTCAAGTACATGACAAACCATCGAAATAATATGCAGCCCATGCGTTCCTGCGCTACCTTTTACGCTATGGATATGACGATAAACACTTTGGTAATCTTCAGTGAAACTGTCTGTATTTTTCAGTGTCAAAACAATCTGTTCAATTTCTTCGAGGCGACTCGGTAATTCAGTAATATAACTAAGCCGCAATTCTGCCAACATCTTTTCGATATCAACATTGCCGTTGCATACATTATTATCCATAACGCCCCCCCTAATAAAGGGTGCTATCGACAATTAAACTAACAACTTAAATCTCATCCGATTCCTCGTCAAACTCAATACCAAAATTCATTCCTACTGATAAACGTTCAAAATTACTTTTATTTTCAGTCACTTCATGAGAAATATACGGAGGAAAAAAAACAAATCTACCGGCCTCAGGCGTAATTTTAAGCGCCTCCGATTCAATATTAAGTATTAAATCACCACAGTTTTTATGGGCATCGATATAATACACTGCTGAAAGATATTCATCGTCTTCATCATGAGAATGCGCTTGAGTCACTTGCCCCGGAAGCATTAAGTTAAACCAAAAACCTCGTTTCAGTTCTTGATTTGTTTTCAGGATTTGTTTTGCAAATTGATGTGCTTGATCCATCACTGTTTGCATGGCGGGTACTTTACTAAGATCTAGGTAAATATTTTCAAAGCGACCGGCAAAGTAATGGCTGCGGCGCACTTCATCGGTATCTCGATATTGATTAAACTGTTGAATAATTGCTGCATTGACCGACGTGCAATCTGGTAATTCATGAATTGTCACTAATTCGCTCGTCACCACTACTCCATTAACTCAACTAAAATAGTCTTAACGATGAAACCCACAAAACCTAGCCCTAAGGCAATAAATAACACCATAAAACCATAACGACCCGCATTAGACTCTTTGCCTATACAATAAATGATATAGAGCATATATAAAATCAGTCCGGTAGAACCAATAATCAATGAATAATGTTCAAACGTTTCAATTTCCATGATCGTGCCCATAGTGTATCTGAGCTGGATTATAGCATTATTAGCTTTTGCTAATATTTAAAATAGCCCATAAACCTTAAAATTCTAGCGGTTTAATACCTAATCATGAAATAAGCGTTGAAACGACGCGATTACGCCCACCCCGCTTACCCGCATAAAGCACTTCATCCGCATGTTTAATACAAGTATCAACACCACAACGACCGTCGTAGGCGGTTACGCCAAACGTCATGGTGACTGAGAATTGATTACCTTTGTATTCATACAAAGTATTCGCCAATGTTTCGCGCAACTTTTCAATCGCCAGAATGCCGCCTTCCAATTCTGTTTCTGGCAACATAATTAAGAACTCCTCCCCGCCCCAACGCGCTACAACATCTTGTTGGCGTAATGAATCCTTCATCAATAACGACACTTGCTGCAACACATAATCACCGCAGTCGTGTCCATAGTTATCATTAAATTTCTTGAAGTGATCAATGTCTGTAATCACTAACAGAAATGATTTTTGATCACGCTGATATCGAACCACTTCTTGTTCAATAGATTCAAGCATTTTACGTCTATTAAATAAGCCTGTTAACGTATCCGTTGTCGCTAATAATTCCATTTGTTCTTCAGAACGAATCGATGCAATACGGAAAAAATAACCTAAAATAGCAAATGCGGAGAAATTTACCGCTATATTCATAAAACGTAATCCATCTAGCACACTCGGCGATGCCCGCGCAGCAAACTCAGCATCATGAGTGTAAACTGACAACCACAAATAACCTGCAAAAATAATAACTGCTTCAATAATAATCGTTAGAATATTTTGTTTATGATTAATAAATAAGAATAAGATGATAGGTAAAAAATAATAATGAAAACCGCTATCCCAACCTAAAAAATATGTTGCTAGAGCAGCATGCGTAATACTTTCTACCGCAGCAATAATGATGGCTTCACGATGATGTGCGGCATGGTTTAAGAAATACGCTAATGCCCAAAGTAAAGTACTAAAGACATTAAAAATAGCCAGTTCAGGAACACCTATCCAAAAAAATAAGGGTATAAATAAAGCATGTGCACCAAAGCCCAAATAACTAAGATAGTTCAACGCAACATATAGCCGGTAATTATCACGACTAATTTTAGTGGCTTTAAAGACATCTAATGTCACGAACATGCTAACGATCCCCAGTCGATATAAGCATTGAACCACGAAAAGAAACTATTGTCTTAGTAATTATCGTATTATTAGAGTATGAAACAGTGAGGCGCTTATGTTTAGGAACAAAAACAATAAAATAATCAAATTGTTAACTGGCTTATTGCTATTATGTAGTGTCAGCCTAGTCAATGCGGCTGATCCGCTCACCGACTTCAATGGTAAAGCAGCCAATATCAGCGATTACACTGGTAATGGAAAATGGTTAGTAGTGATGTTCTGGGCATCTGATTGCCATATCTGTAACAAAGAAGCGCATCAATACGTTGATTTACAGGAACGAAACAAAGATGGCAATATTACTATGCTAGGTATTTCTACGGATGGACTCGCAAACAAAGCTGCCGCCCAAGGTTTCATTGACGAACACAAACTTAATTTCCCTAACTTAATTGGTTCACTCGAAGACATTGCAGGCATGTACTACGACTTAACCGGCAACCAATGGATCGGCACGCCAACATTCTTTATCTACTCACCTGAAGGTAAATTACGTATTGCAGATGCCGGTGCAATTCCAGCAAAGCTCATTGAAGATTTTATTGATGAGAATTCATAACCTTCTCAGATTATGAATTCTCTAAAAGAGATGACTTAGTAATTTTTATACTCAGAAAAAACTGAACTCTTACCTTGCTTGTCAAAACTTAGAACTTTATAAGGATCTTTGCGAGTTGGGTGTTCCATACCAGGTGTGCCGACCGGCATCTTAGGTACAGATAAACCCACAATATTCTTTGGCTTTTCTTTCAACAGTCTTTTGATATCGGCCGCAGGAACGTGACCTTCAATTGTGTAACCATCAATAACGGCTGTATGACAAGAGGCGAGTTGCGGTGTAACACCGTATTTAATTTTGTGTGGGATTACATCTTTAACATTAATGGCATTGACCTTAAAACCATTTTTCTCAAGATGACTGACCCATTTTTTACAACAGCCACAAGTGGCACTTTTGTATACGGTAATTTCTGGCGCGGCCATTAACCATGAGGAAAATAATAATCCTGCACTCATTACTACTACACTGTAAATTTTTTTCATTCTGCATCGTATCCTAAATTAGGTGATAACCAACGCTCAGCTTCAGCAACAGTCATGCCTTTACGCTGTGCGTACTCTTCAACCTGATCTCTGTTTATTTTACTAACCGCAAAGTAACTCGCCTCTGGATGCGCATAGTATATACCGCTCACTGCGGCGGTAGGTACCATTGCCTTTGATTCTGTCAGTATAATGCCTGCTTTGTTTTCAGCATCTAGCAATTCCCAAAGAATATCTTTTTCTGTGTGGTCAGGACTCGCTGGATAACCTGCTGCCGGACGTATGCCCTTGTATGTTTCTTTGATTAGATCTTGATTAGAAAGTTCCTCATCAGCAGCATAAGCCCAAAATTCCTTACGCATACGTAAATGCATGCGCTCAGCAAATGCCTCAGCAAGACGGTCGGCTAATGCCTTTAACATAATCGAATTATAATCATCATGATCGGCTTCAAACTCTGCAACCTTGGCATCAATACCAATACCGGTAGTTACTGCGAAGCCGCCAATGTAATCTTTCAAACCCGTTTCTTTAGGCGCAATAAAGTCAGTCAGACAAAGATTCGGTTTCCCCGGTGGTTTTTCCTGTTGCTGGCGTAAATTGTGTAACACTGTTTTGACTTCATTACGGGAGTCATCGGTATAAATTTCTATATCATCGTCAACCGAATTTGCTGGAAACAAACCAATCACTGCGCGTGCACTTAGCCACTTCTCATTGATAATGCTATCTAACATCGCCTGTGCATCAGCAAATAATTTTTTTGCTTCAACGCCCTTTTCAGGATCATCAAAAATCTTAGGGTAACGCCCTCTCAGCTCCCATGTATGGAAAAAGGGTGTCCAATCAATATAATTGCGTAATTCTTCTAATGAGTAGTCATCAAAAGACTTCAAACCCGTAAATGTTGGCTCAACTGGTTGGTAAGTTAACCAATCTATCGGCGCTTTATTTTTTCTCGCCTGTTGCATGTTCAACCATTTTATTTGTGCGCGACGTCCAGCATGGTTAACACGTACTGTTTCATACTCATCTTTTAATGCAGCAACAAAATCTTCTTTTAAATCTTTACTAATCAAATTCTGTGCAACGCCAACTGCACGCGATGCATCTTTCACCCAAACCGTAGGATGTTCATAATTTTTGTCTATCTTAACGGCTGTATGAGCTTTCGACGTTGTTGCACCGCCTACCATCATAGGGATATTAAAACCGCCACGTTGCATTTCTTTTGCCATGTGTACCATTTCATCGAGCGATGGGGTAATTAAACCACTTAGTCCAATAATGTCGGCATCATGTTCTTTAGCCGCTTCAATTATTCTATTTGCAGGAACCATCACACCAAGGTCGATAACTTCAAAATTATTACACTGCAAAACAACGCCTACAATATTCTTACCTATATCGTGGACATCACCCTTCACCGTCGCCATCAAAATTTTACCGTTAGACCGTGCACCTTCTGATTTTTCATCTTCAATAAAAGGTAATAAGTGCGCCACTGCTTTTTTCATCACTCGCGCTGATTTAACCACTTGCGGTAAAAACATTTTGCCATCACCAAATAAATCGCCAACAACGTTCATACCATCCATGAGTGGCCCTTCAATCACTTCGATAGGCCGATCAAATTGCAAACGCGCTTCTTCCGTATCTTCAACAATGAACGCATCTATGCCTTTTACCATCGCATGTGCGATACGTTTAGAAACAGGTTTTTCTCGCCAAGCAAGATCTTCTTCTTTTTTAACCGTGCTGCCATCACCTTTATACTTATCTGCTAACTCAAGTAGTCGCTCAGTGGCATCATCACGGCGATTTAGTACTACATCCTCAACCGCATCTCTTAGTTCCACTGGCAAGTCATCATAAATAGCTAACTGACCCGCATTGACGATACCCATGTCCATGCCGGCTTTAATCGCATGATACAAAAAGGCAGCATGGATAGCTTCGCGCACTGGATTATTACCACGAAATGAAAATGAAACATTAGACACACCGCCACTGACCATCGCGTGCGGTAAGGTGTTTTTTATTTCACGTGTCGCTTCAATAAAATCGACACCATAATTATTATGTTCTTCGATACCGGTTGCGACGGCAAAAATATTGGGGTCAAAAATAATGTCTTCTGGCGGGAAGCCTACTTGTTCGGTTAAAATCTTATATGCGCGTGTACAAATTTCTATTTTACGCGCTTGTGTATCCGCTTGCCCTTCTTCATCAAACGCCATGACAATAATTGCTGCGCCATAGCGTCTGCAAAGCTGTGCCTGTTTAATAAAGTTTCCCTCGCCCTCTTTCATCGAGATCGAGTTAACGACGCCTTTTCCTTGTATGCATTTCAAACCAGCTTCAATAATCGGCCACTTTGATGAATCGATCATCACCGGAACACGAGAAATATCGGGTTCACCGGCAATAAGATTCAGGAATGTCACCATGGCATGTTCACCATCGAGCATCCCTTCATCCATATTGATATCGATGA
Source organism: uncultured Granulosicoccaceae bacterium (assembly GCA_964542925.1). Classification (GTDB taxonomy): domain Bacteria; phylum Pseudomonadota; class Gammaproteobacteria; order AKS1; family AKS1; genus Sulfuriflexus. Next base: position 15,689 of record CAZIWG010000023.1, read on the forward strand.
TCTGCGCACCGCTTTCTACTTGCTCGCGTGCAACACTTAAGGCTTCGTCATATTGTTCTTCAAGAATTAGGCGTTTAAATTTTGCTGAACCGGTGACATTGGTACGCTCCCCAACATTCACGAACAATGAGTCGCCAGTAATGTTGCAAGGTTCTAGCCCACTTAAACGAGTTGTAAAATCATTCTTCTTTGGCTGGCGTGGTGGGTATTTAGCAACCGCTTCAGCAATAGCTGATATATGTGCGGGTGTTGTACCACAACAGCCGCCAATGATATTCAAGAAACCATTCTTAGCCCACTCTTCAATTTCACCTGCCATTTCTTCGGGTGTTTCATCGTACTCACCAAATTCATTGGGTAAGCCGGCATTAGGATGAGTATTAATATGACAATTTGCAAGTCCAGCTATCTCTTCAACATACTGACGCAAATCTTTTGCGCCCAAGGCGCAGTTAAAACCAAAACTGATAGGCTCTACATGTCGTAATGAATTCCAAAATGCCTCAGCTGTTTGTCCCGACAAGGTACGCCCTGATGCATCAGTGATCGTACCTGAGATCATGATAGGCAATTTTATTTGGTGCTCATCAAAAAACTCTTCAATCGCAAACAACGCCGCTTTGGCATTTAAGGTATCAAAAATTGTTTCGACCAAAATAATATCAGCACCACCATCAACTAAGCCACGCATTGATTCAGTGTAAGCTTCTTTTAATTGATCGAATGTTATATTTCGGTAACCTGGATTATTCACATCAGGTGAAAGGCTAGCCGTACGATTGGTCGGTCCTAATACACCGGCAACAAAACGTGGTTTGTCGGCTGTTTCAAATTCATTACAGGCAGCCCGCGCAATCGCTGCCGCTTCACGGTTTATTTCATAAACCAATTCTTCCATTTCATAATCTGCCATTGAAATGGACGTTGCATTAAAGGTATTCGTTTCGACAATATCTGCGCCGGCCTCAAGGTAGGCCTTGTGAATATCTTTTATTATTTGCGGCTGAGTTAATACCAGTAGGTCATTATTGCCCTTTACATCACAGCTCCAATCAGCAAAACGCTCGCCACGATAACCCGCTTCGTCTAACTTATAGGTTTGGATCAGGCTACCCATCGCACCGTCTAAAATCAGGATACGTTCGGCAAGCGCTTTATGAATGAGCTCGGTACGTTCGGTTTTCACTGGCATAACTACTTATATATGGTAATAACGGGCGGAAATTGTAGCATAGGCAGCAGCCAACTACCGCAGGAATCGTTTTTGTAAGGTATTTTGCAGTTAGAATTAACGAGTGTTCTCTAAGATACTTCAAGCATAAAAAAGGGGACTAGGGCTAGGTATAACACCACCAGCCCCACCCTATCCTAAGAGTTCGTCGGTTAAACGTGCTCAACCTTTAATACAACGCCATCGACACCCGTCACTCTGACCTTAGTCCCTAGCTCGCAGTCTTCGCCTTCTATCTTCCAAGTTGAATCATCGACCTTAATTTTACCTTGCCCATTCACAACAGGCTCATCTAGGGTAAAAACACGGTTTACATATTGTTCACCACGTTGATTCAACAGCGGTTGATCAGTTTTAGTAGGGTATTTTTTAGCGTAAGTATGCCACCCATAAACACTCGCTATCGATAAAATAGCAAAAATGACGAACTGTAACTCCCACGACATCGCAGGAAAGATCGCCAACATAACCGCAACCACCCCTGCTGCAAGGCCTAGCCAAATCATGAAGGCACTAGGGGCAAACACCTCAGCAATAATAAGAATTACCGCAATAATTCCCCAGTGCCAACTATTGAGTTCAGTGAAGAATTCCATTTCTTACTCCGATTTTTTAAACGCTTCTTTGGCAATCTCGCTAATACCACCAATGGCACCAATAACGCTAGAAGCTTCTAGTGGCATGAAAAATACCTTCTGATTGTCCGCGCTACCTATCGTAGTAAGAGCTTCAATATATTTATTGGCAACAAAATAATTAATTGCCTGCATATCACCTTTGGCAATCGCTTGCGATACCATCATTGTCGCCTTGGCTTCTGCCTCTGCCTGACGTTCTCGTGCTTCTGCATCTCTGAAAGCCGCTTCTCTACGACCTTCCGCATCCAGTACAATCGCCTGCTTTTCGCCCTCAGCCCTAAGAATTTCTGCCTGACGGAAACCTTCAGCTTCAAGAATGTTGGCACGTTTATCTCGTTCTGCCTTCATCTGACGCGCCATCGATTCAACCAGATCACTTGGTGGTGAAATATCCTTAATTTCGATACGTGTCACTTTCACGCCCCAAGGTGTTGTCGCATCATCCACGACATTCAACAATTGCGCGTTGATAGTATCGCGTTGTGATAACAGCTCATCCAAATCCATCGAACCCATCACCGTACGTATATTAGTCATGGTGAGGTTTAAGATAGCGTACTCAAGCTGGTTCACTTCATAGGAGGCTTTGGCGGCATCCAGTACTTGAGAAAACACCACACCATCCACCGTTACCATGGCGTTATCCTTGGTAATGATTTCCTGTGAAGGCACTTCCATAACGCGTTCCATCATATTGACCTTATTACCGATGCTATCGATAAAGGGAATAATGATGTGAAAGCCAGGGCGCAGTGTCTTGATATAACGACCAAAACGTTCCACCGTATACTCCATGCCTTGAGAAACAATCGTCACGCCCATCTTGACGATGACAACGGCTAAAATAAGTATGACAACGGCGAGGGTCGCTGAACTTCCTAGATCAAATGGCATAAATCTCTCCTTAATTACCGGTATTATTATTCTAGATTTTGAATCAGTATAGACCGACTAGCACACAGAGAGTCAATGCTATTGTTTAAAAGGTGGATGATTTATCTTTTAAAGAACAATTAATACAAAAATATGCGATATAACGTATAAAAATATAGGAAGATAACCACAAAAGCCCTGAAAATACACAAATAAAAGGAATAAAACTATACATATATTAATTATTGACATAATAAACCTAAAATCACACACTTTAGCCAATAATGATACGTTAATAACATAAAATAAACTAAAAACAGCACATATCATGCTCATACAGACTTAAAAACAAAGGAATATAGTAATAATGACTATTGGAACAATTATAGCTCGCTACGATGGCATGCCCGATGCCCATATTGCCATGGGGCGGCTTGCCGCCGAAGGTATTGAGTCATGGTTAGCCGATGAACACCTCGTTCAAACTGATTGGCTCTATAGCATTGCGGTAGGGGGAATAAAACTACACGTTGCTGAAGAAGATGCCAAACGAGCCTTGGTCATTCTTGAAACCGACTATTCTGGCGATATCGATAACCTTGGAAAAAATGAAGAATAAGAAATAAAACAAGGTTACGTCATTGCAAGGAGTGAAACGACGCGGCAATCTTTTAAAATTCAGAAAAAATTATAGAGGAGAAAGTGGAATAGTGCCTTCGTTAAGAGATTGCTTCACTTCGCTCGCAAAGACGCACTATTTTCATCTCACTTCTATCCTCTTGCCTTCTGCCCCACCAACATCGCCACATTCCTTGCGCCCAATGCAACATCGCCCACCATGCCTTCTTCTCGATAAGCACGAATAACTAACCCATCACACTGCTGCAATAATTCATTTTGTTTTAAACAATAATCTGGGTTTGAAGGGCCACTACCTATTGGTTTATCTGCAATAAATGTTTCGTAAAATAATAAACCCGATGGCTTTAGTGCCGCGAGCAGGGCGGGGAACAATTGACGCTCAAGAAAATAACTCACAACAATGACATCAAAACTATTTATTGATGGTGGCTGTGCAATCACATCTCGAACCTGTGCATCTACATCAGTAGACTGCTGTATTGCTAACGCTGTTAATTTTTCAATACCAACCGGAGATAAATCCCACGCACTGGTTGTTAAACCTAAATTGGCTAACAGAAGGGCGTTACCGCCTAAACCGCTGGCAAGATCCAATGAAGAACCCTCAGCCGGGAGTAAGTGGGTAAATTCACGAAGTATCTGACAAGCCCGCGGGGCATCATTATTATTTCCGTAACGCTGATTCCATTTTTCTTGTAACGTGTCTTGCAAGGAATTATTTACGCCAAAACGTCGGGGTTAGTAAAACTAATAAGGTAAAGATTTCAAGGCGACCAAGTAACATGGCAAAACATAATACCCATTTACCAATATCTGTCACACCACCAAAATTATCAGCAACATCTCCTAAGCCAACACCCATATTATTCATACAGGCGGCAACAGCAGAAAATGCCGTAATCTGATCCATTCCTATTGCCATTAAAATTAACATCATGATAATAAATAGCGCGACATAAACAGCAAAAAATCCCCACACAGCATTGATGACACGATCTGATATCGCCTTACCGCCAATCTTAACGGGAATTTGTGCACTAGGATGCACCAAGCGAGTAATTTCTCGCATACCTTGTTTAATTAAAAGTAAAAAACGGATGACTTTAATACCGCCACCCGTAGAACCTGCACAGCCACCAATAAAACTAATCAACAACAACAACACCGGTAACATACCAGGCCATGACGAGTAACCTGTAGTCGTTAAACCTGTTGTTGTGCCTATTGATACTGTTTGGAAAATAGCATGGTGAAGTGCTTCGCCTGCATCCTCAATTGTGCTACTCAGATATAAATAAATTGCAGTAAATACAGATACAAGCAGTAACAACGCTACATAAAATTTTGCTTCGCTGTCCCGAAAATATGGCATAACACTAAAACCACGCCATGCAACAAAGTGCAACGCAAAATTCATTCCGGCCAACAACATAAAAATAACAATAATTATTTCAATTAAAGCATCATCATAAAAACCTATACTGGCATCATGTGTTGAAAAACCACCAATAGACATTGCTGAAAAGCTATGTGCAATAGCATCAAAACCCGTCATACCTGCAAGCCAAAGAGCTAACGCACAAATTACGGTAAGTCCTAAGTAAATATACCAAAGCGCTTTAGCGGTTTCGGTAATACGAGGTGTAAGTTTTGAATCTTTCATAGGACCTGGTGTTTCAGCACGATAAAGCTGCATGCCACCAATGCCTAACATAGGTAGAATCGCTACTGCCAATACGATAATACCCATACCGCCTAACCATTGCAGTTGTTGTCGGTAATACAGGATAGAATGTGGCAGATTATCTAAACCTGTCATCACCGTCGCGCCAGTTGTAGTTAAGCCTGAAATAGATTCAAACACGGCGTCCGTAAACGACATTCCCAAATCGTCGTACAAAGCGAAGGGTAGGGCACCGAATAAACCCAGTACCGTCCAAAACAATACCACCACCATAAAACCATCACGTAAACGTAACTCTCGTCTAGAACGATGAACGGGTAACCAGCAAACTAATCCTGTAATAAATGTAACCCCAAAAGCCAATATAAATGATGCGCGTGCACCATCATCATAAATAAAGGAGACCACAACGGGAGGTAGCATGGTGATGCTAAAGAGCATCAGCAAAACCCCAAGGATTCTCTGTATCGCTATTGGCTGCATAGGAAATTAAATAAAAGTAATCCCAACTTGGAATAAACGTTCAACATCAACAATACGGTTTTTATCTACTAGGAACATAATCACATGATCATCTTCTTCAATGACTGAATCATGGTGAGCGATGATAACTTTATCACCGCGCACAATCGCGCCAATCGTTGTGCCCGGTGGTAATTTAATTTCGTTAATCGCTCTACCGACTACTTTTGATGTTTTACTATCACCATGTGCAATAGCTTCAATTGCTTCAGCCGCACCACGCCGCAAGGAATGAACCACAACCACATCACCACGACGAATATGCGCAAGTAAGCTACCAATGGTTGCTTGTTGTGGTGAAATCGCAATATCAATAATGCCGCTTTGAACCAGATCAACATAGGCAGCACGGTTAATCAGTGCCATTACCTTTTTAGCACCCATACGTTTAGCTAGCATTGCCGATAAAATGTTTGCTTCATCATCATTAGTTAATGCACAAAAGACATCACAGTTTTCAATATTTTCTTCCAATAATAGCTCTTGATCAGCCGCATCACCGTAAAGTACTATTGAACGATCGAGTTTCTCTGATAACTCTTTTGATGTTTGTAAATTATGTTCAATAATTTTAACTTGATAATTTTTTTCCAGTGATTTCGCTAAACGAAAACCAATATTGCCTCCACCCGCTAACATCACACGTTTACACGGACGATCCAATTTTCGCAGCTCACTCATCACTGCTCGTATATCTTTTCTTGCTGCAACAAAAAACACTTCATCATCCGCTTCAATAACGGTTGTACCTTCAGGAATAATCGCTCGTCCACGACGAAAAATGGCGGCAACACGTGTTTCAACTTTCGGCATGTGTTCACGCAAATCGCGTAATTCATGTCCTACCAATGGACCACCATAATAGGCTTTAACGGCCACCAGTGACACACGCCCCTGCGCAAAATCGAGTACTTGTAATGCTCCTGAGTGTTCAATAAGCCGCTGGATATAATCTTTAACTAATTGCTCAGGACTAATCAGCACATCAATCGGTAATGCTTCCTGAGAAAACAATTGTGATTGAGATAGATATTCTGATGCACGAACTCTGGCAATTTTTGTAGGGGTATGGAATAAAGTATAGGCAACCTGACAAGCAATCATATTGGTTTCATCGCTATTGGTTACCGCTATGATCATGTCAGCATCTTCTGCGCCGGCAAGAGCAAGTATTTCAGGGTGTGAGGCATGACCCACAACAGTTCTTAAATCCAGACGATCCTGTAGCTCTTCAAGTTTCTGTGCGTCCATATCCACAACGGTAATGTCATTCGCTTCACTTGCAAGGTTATCTGCAACTGACGTGCCTACCTGTCCTGCACCAAGAATAATAATTTTCATTATTTATTATCATCTCCAACAGCCGCTTTTTTCGGATCTATTCCTAAAGCGCGTAACTTTCTATATAAATGGGTTCTTTCCATCTCGGCTAACTTGGCCACTTTACCGACACTGCCGCCCGCTTCTTTCAAGCGATGTTCTAAATAAGCTTTTTCAAATGCTTCGCGTGCCTCTCGTAGCGGCAAATCAAATACAGGTGGCATCAATACGGCACCACTCACTTTAACTTTATCATGACTCAACATCGACTCTATTTCTTCTAACTCCACTTGTTCAGTGCCACCAATAATTAACACCCGCTGCACAATATTTTGTAATTCACGAATATTTCCAGGCCAAGCATAATTGCGTAAACGATTTTGTGCTGCCACTGAGAAACGTCGATAGGTTAAATGCTCTTGGGTAACAAACTGATCTATTAAAAAGTTTAGAAGTTCTGAAATATCTTCACTGTGTTCTCGTAACGCAGGAATACTGAGCGGCACAACATTCAATTGGTAATACAAATCATCGCGGAAACTTTTATCAGTTACACGTTGTTGCAGATCATGGCGTGTTGAAGCAATAATCCTCACATCAATTCCAACCGGTTCATTGCCACCGATTCGAAGAAATGAGCCTGACTCCAGGGCGCTGACTAATTTCCCTTGTGTCGCTAAATCCATGTCAGCAATATCATCTAAAAATAAGATGCCCGAATTGGCTTGTTCTAAACGACCATAATGCACCTTGCCATCGACTTCAGTACCAAACAGTTCAACGGCCGACTGTTCGCTACTCATTGAGGCAACACCCACTTCAATAAAAGGTCCGTTACTTCTCGCACTGTTCACGTGAAGGTAGCGTGCACATTGATGTTTACCACTACCTTGCTCACCGCTGATGAGCACCCACGTATCATGCTGAGCAATACGCTGAATTTGTTCGCGCAGCTGCTGCATCAATACGCTCTTACCCATGGGTTCAGTAGCAGGGCGAAGATGCTCACGCATATCACTATTTTCACGCTGCAACTTGTCAGATTCTAAAGCACGCTCAATGGTCAAGAGTAATTTAGCAAGCGAAAGGGGTTTTTCTATGAAATCGTATGCGCCTAGGCGAGTGGCTTCAACAGCTGTTTCTACCGTTCCATGACCTGACATCATGATCACAGGGGCGGTTAAACTCCCTTCTTCCTGCCATTCTTTGAGCAAGGTGATGCCATCCACATCGGGCATCCAAATATCTAACAAGGTTAAATCGGGACGGTGGACTCTACGCGCAGCGCGCGCTGCGGCCGCATCTTCAGCGACGCTGACATCGTATCCTTCGTCAATGAGAATTTCCTGAACTAGATTTCTAATATCTGGTTCATCATCAACTACTAAAATATGCGGTGCGCTCATGAATGGACGGCTTCTTTAGTTGTTAGTATTTCCGTAAACATTCGGTACTCTCACTATTGTAACGCCCAAACAAGGTAAGTAACAATCTATGCTTAACCCTGATTATTACCATCACTATGTAACACCGGTAATCTAATTAATACTCGTGCACCACCATCCGGGCGATCTTCTGCCATCACCATGCCACCGTGTTCCTCAACTATCTTTTTCACTATGGCCAAACCTAAACCTGTGCCACCTTGCTTACTAGTAACATAAGGCTCAAATAACTCGGCTTGTACATCACCTGGCCAACCGGGACCATTATCATCAATTCGTAATTCTACATAACGGCATTTAGATTCTTGCATACATAAGGTACGAACTGAAATTTCCGGGTTCTCAGTTGTACCTTGCATCGCCTCAATCGCATTCTTAATCAAATTATGCAGTAATTGCCGCAAACGACCTTCATCTGCTTCAACTTGTGGCATCACCGGATCAAGTGACACGTTTAAATGCAGACCGGACTCCTCGTCACGATACAAGTCCAGCACTTCGTCGACTAAACCATTCAGATTAAGTGCTTCTAACTTTATTTGTGGTGCACGAGCGTATTCTGAAAAAGCGTTAACCATTTCCTTCATTGCTTCCACTTGCTGCACAATAGTATGTGTTGATTTATCTAATACTTCTGCCGACTCTTTATCCATTGTGTTGAGGTACTTATGCCGCAAACGCTCCGCTGATAGCTGGATAGGGGTTAAGGGATTTTTAATTTCATGCGCTAAACGCCTTGCCACTTCACCCCATGCCGCATTTCGCTGCGCCTGTACCAGCGTAGTGACATCTTCAAACACAATTAACGTATCACCGGATGCCTCCAATACGCCTGTCATCGGTACACCGCGACAAACCAATATCTGGCGACCTGATGCACCGAATAAGATAATCTCCTCACGCCACTGTTTATTTTTCTCGAGCTGTTCAAGCACGATTTCAACAAAACGCCCAAGGCTACTATGTAATGTAGTCAACTCCTTAAACGATTTTCCATACAGTGGCTCAAGATCAACCGACAAAATTCTACTGGCTGCTTCATTAAAGGTTTGTAAACATTGCTCGGCATCCAGCGTAATGACACCTGAACTTAGATTTGATAACACACAAGCCTGATATGCTTGCTGTTCATCGACTTGTTGACGACTCAACTCAGCATCATTACGTGCTCGTTCAATACGCCGTGTCATTTGGTTAAATGATTGTACAAGGAAACCCAATTCATCATTGGCAGGTAAGGGTAAGCGTTTACTGTAATCGCCCGAGGCGACGGCTGCGGTTCCTTTTGCTAAATCACTGATCGGCGCAACCAATTTTCTTGCGGTATAAAAAGCAGCCCAGACTGCACTTAATATGCTTAGTAACAATGCCAATGTTAATGTTAATGTAAAACTGTATTTAAGAGGGTCACGTAAATAAACTAGTTCATTATAGGTAGAAAATGCCTCTTGCACAGAATCCGCCAATTCTTTTTGACGTGCCGTGACACGATAAAGCGCCTGTAACGAACGCACACCGAGATCCGCCCTGACTAATGGTACACGCACCATGATTCTCATTTGTAAACCTACACCAGGGATAGTATCTAAGCCGGCATAATTTCTGCCACGGTTAATATCGGAGAAAATAGCTTCATCTGGGCGATTTGGATTGATCACAATTTTATCGCCTGCACTACTTGATGCCACAATTCGACCGCCATCAAATAAAGTCATTTCACTTGCACCACTTCGTGCTCGCAAATCATCTAAACGTAACACTGCTGAAGCTTCAGATTCATCCGCCACTTCCACCGCTAATTGTTCTGTTGAACGTAATAAATCGCGCAAACGACTATCTAAGGTAGAACGTGATAATTCTAATGAATCATCCAATGCTTTTTCAATCCGCACATCAAACCAACTATCAATACCTCGATGTAAAAAATCGACCGAAAAATAATACACAACACTCACCGGAATAACGGCTATAACTACAAACACAACCAATAATCGCGTGGTGAGTAGTGAGCCTGGTTCACCCGCCTTATAGCGTTTGTAAAGCCGAATAACATTCGCCGCGATCATTGCCACCAACATCGCTAAGCCAATTAAAATGGTAATTAACAGTAGAACGTATTGGCTGTTAAAGCTGGCGGAATCTTCCGTTGCACCACTCATAATATATAGAGACAACAGCAATAAAATCGACAATACCGCCGCCGAGATCGGACCAGACGTTAGTCTTTTTAATATCGTAAAGGGCATGTGAACCATTCGCTACTGAGTTTCCACTGACTACTTAGCCATGCTGTTGGACGTAAAGGAGCCGGCAGTGCATTGGTATCTAGTTCCGTGTGAATTTTCACGATGATGTCTTGCGGATCTTGTAATTGTACTTGTTGTAAAATAGGCAATGATCGAATGTGTCCTAATGCGCGGAGCGCACTGGTCAGTGATAAATAACTACGTTGTTCATTGTCACTAGATTTCACTAAATATTGCCCACTCAATGCATGATATTTCAATTCGTAGCGTTGTGACTTTTCTGCAATCAATTCATTCCATAAAAACGGTCGAGGCTTTTCTATTTTTATACTGACTTGCATAGTTAGTGTAATACCATTATTAAGTGCCTCTAACACCTCATCACTCAATTCATATTGAATATTTGCATTCAACTGGTACACACCGTCTTGCAATTTTGTACTTGCTTTCTCAATGATGATACCTGCTGCCTGTCCGTACATCGGCGACAAAAATAGCAATAACGCTAACAAGCCACATTGGCGCGTAACTGGACGACATTGAATTAAGTTTATTATATGCATTATTTTACTCTTGCCGACAAACTTGTTTCTCAAGCAGGGCATAGTAAAAACCATCCATCCCTTGCTGACCCGGTAAAATTTGACGACCTACTGCTTGCGCTATACCCCAATTTGCCTTAATAGTGACCTCACGTGCATCCGGCTGACGAGCAAGAAATGCCTGTATTTGAAGAGTATTTTCATCTGGTAAAATAGAACAAGTTGCATATAACAAACATCCGCCCGGTTTTAACATTGGCCATAATGCATCCAGCATCGCAGACTGGGTTTTCACCAAACTCACTATATCCGTTTCACGACGCAACAATTTAATATCTGGATGACGTCGAATCACTCCGGTTGCACTACAAGGTGCATCTAATAAAATTCGTTGAAACTCACCTTGTTCGCTAACCGCTTTTGCATCACTGACATCCACACATGCCACAGCGGCTTGATGCCCTAATCGCACAAGCCCATCAGACAAACGTTCTAAACGTTGCTCACTATTATCCCATGCCAGTACTTCACAGTGTCTTTTATGTGCAGCAGCATACTCCAACAGAGCGGCTGTTTTTCCGCCGGGGGCTGCACAAGCATCTAAGATACGATCACCCTCGGCGGGTGCCAACAACTCACAGGCTAATTGCGCCGCCGCATCTTGAACAGACACCTTACCTTGTTCAAAGCCAGGCAATTTATCAACGTTCACCGGTTCATCTAATTGTAAACCGGCAGGGGTTGCATCAATTTTTTCTGCCGTTATTTCTTCCACTTTTAACAACGCGAGGTAAGCATCACGATCCTGCTGAGCGCGGTTCACACGTAAGCTCATCGGCGGGTGCGACTGGCTAGCTTGTTTTATCTGTGGCCAATCTTCCGGCCAGGCTTTTTGCAGTCGTTGTGCCAGCCATCCGGGCATTTCTGAGGCAACATCTGACTTCGAGTTTACCTTTGAAAGTAAGTCCTCACTTTCTCTTAAATACCTTCTTAGCAAGGCATTAACTAAGCCTCGTGCCCACGGTTTAGAGAGACTTTTGGTGCCGCTGACGGTTTCATTTAACGCCGCATGATTAGGAATACGCATGTAAATAAGCTGGTATAAACCCACCAGAATCAAGGCAAGAATGTCTTTATCGCGAGGCTTTAAATTCTTACTCAATAATAACCTCGCCAGATGATAAAGCTGATAATAATGCCGCATCACGCCAAAACTCATTTCATACAACAAACCAATATCACGGGAGGCCACCACTGAACGCGACAACTCCAACGCAGTGGTTAAGGATTCACCTTCACTAATTACCGCAGTAACACAACGTGCTGCTTGCGCCCTAACATTGACTGCATTACTCACGATTCATCGCTCACGACAAATTGATGACCTGATTCACGTAGAGTAGGGCGTGCATTCACAAAATCAGCAGCAGAAAGGCGTTTTTTACCCGGTGCCTGACATTCTAAAATCAATAACACACCGGCTCCAGTTTGTACGGCAATACCCTGTTTATCGGCACTTAAAATTATGCCGGGTGACGCCGAGGCAGACTCAGGATCAATAATTTTACTACGCCAAATACGTAATGTTTCTTCGCCTAGCTGAGCCGTTGCAACAGGAAAGGGATTAAATGCACTTATCTGACGTTGGCACGCCTCGACCGGTGCCGACCAATCAATCGGGGCTTCAGCTTTGCTGAGTTTTGCGGCATAGCACGTTGCAGATTCATCCTGCACTTCTGGCGTGGCTGTACCGGTTTGTAATTGCTCAATCACCTCAAGCAATACGTTATTACCCAACACCGCTAGACGATCATGTAATTCTGCAGCCGTTTCACTTGGATCAATATCAATGGCAACTTTAGCCAACATGTCCCCCGTATCCAAGCCCTTAGCCATTTGCATAATGGTAACGCCGGTTTCGGCGTCTCCCGCCAAAATTGCGCGCTGAATTGGTGCCGCACCACGCCAGCGTGGCAATAAAGAAGCATGGACATTAATACAGCCTAAGCGGGGCGTTGCCAAAACAACCGGCGGCAACAACTGCCCATAAGCCACCACCACCATAATATCTGCCTGATAACCGGCTAATTGTTGCTGGGCAACCTCATCTTTAAGGCTTTCAGGCTGTTCAGTGGGTATGCACGCCTGTTCAGCACATTGTTTCACGGGACTGGCTGTTAACTTGCGCCCCCGACCCGCAGGGCGGTCTGGCTGGGTATAAACAGCAACAATCTCATGCCGTGATTCCATGAGGGCTTGTAAGCTAGGCACGGAGAAGCTTGGCGTTCCAGCAAAGATTATTTTTAATGATTTGGGCATCAGAATAACGTTTTAGAAGACCGTGTGACTTTCTTCAAACTTTTGATTTTTCTCAAGTTTTTTTTCAATTCGCTGCTGTTTTAATGGTGAAAGGTAATCCACAAACACTTTACCATCCAAATGGTCAATTTCATGCTGAATACAAACTGCCAACAACCCATCCGTCGACAACGTGAACGATTGCCCATTTCGATCTAGCGCTTGCACCGTTATCGACTCGGCACGCTCAACCTTTTCATAAATAGTAGGAACAGATAAACAGCCTTCCTCACTCACTTCTGACCCATTTTTCTTGGTAATTTCAGGGTTTATCAACACCAGCGGCTGGTCTTTTTCTGTTGAAATATCAATCACTATGATACGCTCATGTACATCAACCTGTGTTGCCGCCAAACCGATGCCTGGCGCGGCATACATGGTGATAAACAGGTTATCAATCAACTCTCGGGTCACATCAGTGACTTCTGCCACAGATTTTGCCACCGTTCTGAGACGTGCATCAGGGTATTTCAATATTTTTAATGTCATCATGTGATTTGCATCAACAAATTCTAGTATTTACATAGGTTATGCTGCTAAGATAATGATCATACTGGATAACATAGCACTTGCGCTATACCCAATACAGGGCTATGTTTGATTTAACTTATAATAAAAGGGACTCACATGTTAGCCAGAAAAATTCTTGTGCTCCTGCTGCTGACTTTTGCAAGCTCTACTTTCGCAGCACCGACCCTGAATCCGGATCACCCTGACCGTTACACAGTCGTTAAAGGTGACACGCTCTGGGATATCGCTGGACGTTTTCTCAAAAGTCCGTGGCGTTGGCCCGATGTGTGGCATGTTAACCCGCAGGTAAAAAATCCGCACCTTATTTATCCGGGCGATGAGCTGGTTCTTAGTTACGATGTTAATGGTAACCCTATTATTAGCGTTGCTAAACGTGCTCGTCCGAATATGAAATTATCACCAGGTATTCGTAAAACACGCCTTGATCGTGCCATCCCTACGATACCCCTCGATGCCATTCAACAATTCCTTTCTAAGCCACTTGCTGTGGGCGAAAAAGAATTAGAACGTGCACCGTATGTTGTGCAACCGGCTGATGAACATGTTGTTGCCGGTGCCGGTGATCGCTTGTATGTTCGCAATTTAAAAGAAGAAGGCAAAGCAAAATACAGTGTCTTCCGTCCTGGTATCAAATACATTAAGCACGGCAAACCAAAAGAGGGTGAAGAACCAGAAGTCCTTGGTTACGAAGCTGTCTACGTCGGCGAAACAACCGTCGCGCGATTTGGTGAGATTTCAACACTGCTTATCACCAGCACTGAACGTGAATCACAAAAAGGCGATCGACTCTTACCTCTTAGTGACAATGATATAAATGAAAACTTCATGCCGCATGCGCCACGCGCAAATATTGATGCCGCGATTATTTCTGTCGTTGATGGTGTTGTTCAAATTGGTCAAAACCAACTTGTTGTTGTGGATGCTGGTAGCCGTGAAAAAATAGATGTCGGCACCGTTCTCGCTGTTTACACTCGCGGTAAGATTGTCAGTGATGATGTATCACCTGAACGCGGTGATACGGTAAAATTACCTGACGAACGTGCAGGCACTTTGATGATTTTCCGTGTCTTTGAGAAAGTTAGCTTTGCACTTGTGATGGATGCAACCAGTCCACTACATGTTTTTGATGCAGTACGTAATCCACCTGAATTGTAAAACAATTTATATTTAACATTTCCAGACAGTTCAATGTCTGGCAAGGCAAGGAGGCCTTGAATCATGATCAAACCGCAAGGATGCGGATCAACGTTCGATCCCAAAACCAATACTGAAAAAGAATTAATCGCTTGGCTAACACTGTTCCATACGCCTCGCTTTGGCCCACACACTGCGAATAAATTGCTGCAACGATTTTCTTCCGCCAGTGAAATACTTCGATACCAACACGAAATCTCAAGCGCCTCATTACGCAAAGCATTAAGCCAGCCTGATCAACGTGCTATTGATAAGGATCTAAACTGGTTAGCAAAAAGCGATTCACACCATATTATTCATTTTGCCGACCCCAACTACCCAGATTTACTTAAAAATATTAACGATCCCCCTTTAGTTCTTTTCATAAACGGTGATCCAGATTGTCTCTCCTTACCGCAACTAGGCATTGTTGGCAGTCGTAACGCATCGGCAACGGGACTCGACACCGCGCACGACTTCGCACGTGAACTCGCTAAAAGTGGATTAATCATTAATAGTGGCATGGCACTGGGTATTGATGCTGCCGCACATACCGGTGCCTTAAACGCTAATGCCCAAACTATTGCTGTAATTGGTAGCGGACTCGATAACATTTACCCAGCACAAAATAGTCGACTTGCCCATCGTATAAGCCACCAAGGCGCTGTCATTAGTGAATTTTCTCCTGATATCATGCCAATAGCCGCCAATTTCCCACGGCGTAATCGAATTATCAGTGGTTTAAGCGTTGGCGTATTAGTTATAGAGGCCGCTTTTCGCAGTGGTTCACTGATTACCGCCCGCCTCGCCGCCGAACAGGGGCGCGAGGTTTTCGCTATTCCCGGCTCCATTCATAACCCAATGGTGCGCGGAAACCACCGTTTAATCCGTGATGGCGCCTGTTTGGTGGAATCGACCCATGATATCGTCAGCGAATTATCTAGTTTACTCGGCACACTGGTGATCCCGCCCAAACCAAGTGAGCATGCCATTTCCAGCTCTCCAGACGAGCCATTGATGAAATATATTGATTACGACCCCGTTGCCATTGATACACTTATTTCCCGCAGTGGATTGACGGCAGAGCGCGTTTCAGCGATGCTATCCTCATTGGAAATACAAGGATCTATTGTGGCACTTCCGGGAGGAAGGATATGCCGCAGCTGAAAAAGGTTATGAAAGAAAACGTACTCGATGTATTAGTCTATCTCTTCGAGAATTACATGGTGGATGATATTGAGCCACCTCAAGACCAACAGTCTCTGCAAACTGAGCTGAGTAAAGCCGGTTTTGGGCAAGGTGAAATCAATAAGGCATTCGATTGGTTAGAAGGTCTCACGACCCTGCGCGAAAATGAAGATGCTAGACATCATGAGAGCCCTCGTTCAATTCGTATTTATACGGATGAAGAATCAGATCGTATTGATGTTGAATGCCGCGGTTTATTGTTACATTTAGAACAAGCTGGCGTACTCGATCAATATAGCCGCGAACTCGTCATAGACCGCATCATGGCATTAGAAGCAGATGAAGTTGATCACGATGTAGTCAAATGGGTGGTGTTAATGGTGTTGTTTAATCAACCCGGACAGGAAGCAGCCTACGCATGGATGGAAGATTTCGTTTTTGAAGAAAATTACTCTCTCTTGCATTAACTACGTAAGTTTTACACTGTATAAATTAGCCGCACCTTGAGCAGGCACTTAACAACAAGGAACCAGAGGTCTCACCGACCCTGATTAAAAATATGGGCAATAAACTCGTCATTGTCGAATCACCGGCAAAAGCAAAAACTATTAAAAAATATCTTGGCAAAGGATTTGAAGTCCTTGCTTCCTACGGTCATGTTCGGGACTTGCTGCCGAAAGAAGGCGCGGTAGATACCGAACATAATTTTGAAATGAAATATCAAGCCATCGAGCGAAACCAGAAACACATCGATGCCATTTCCAAGGCCATTAAAAAAGCCGACGTTTTATATCTCGCGACCGATCCGGATCGCGAAGGTGAAGCCATCGCCTGGCACTTGTTTGAATTACTCAAGAAAAAGAAATTACTTAAAGATAAAGAAGTCACTCGCGTGGTGTTTCACGAAATTACCAAGAAAGCGATTCAGCATGCGATTGAGGAATCACGTGAATTATCTTACGACTTAATCAATGCGCAACAAGCACGCCGTGCGCTCGATTACTTAGTGGGCTTTAACTTATCGCCACTGTTATGGAAAAAAATTCGCCGTGGTTTATCGGCGGGGCGTGTACAAAGTCCAGCACTGCGTATGATCGTTGAACGTGAAGAACTCATCGAAAAATTTGAACCACGCGAATACTGGTCAATTGAAGCAGACACAGAAGCCTCAAAGAAAAAGTTCTCTGCCAAACTAACGCAATATGCGGGTGAAAAAATCACTCAATTCAGTGTTGATAATACTGATCAAGCGCATGACATTCAAAAAACCATTAACGATGCCTCTAAGGGCATATTAACGGTTATTAAAATTGAAAAGAAAAAACGCGAGCGCAACCCATCTGCGCCGTTCACCACATCAACATTGCAACAAGAAGCATCGCGTAAATTAGGCTTCACCACACAACGCACTATGCGCATTGCGCAACAACTTTATGAAGGTATTGATACCGGCGAAGGTTCGGTCGGTTTAATTACCTATATGCGTACTGACTCGGTAACACTGGCACAAGAAGCGCTAGATGAGATTCGTGACACCATTGCACAACGTTATGGCAAAGAAAAAGTACCCAAAGAACCTCGCGCTTTTAAAACTAAAGCTAAAAATGCACAAGAAGCGCATGAAGCGATTCGTCCGACTTCTGCAATGCGTGATCCAGCTTCCATTAAGAAATCACTCACAACCGACCAAAACAAATTATACGGTTTAATTTGGAAGCGCACAGTTGCCAGCCAAATGATACACGCCACCATCAATACAGTTGGCGCAAATCTTCAAGCAGGTGAAGGCAATATTTTCCGCGCTAACGGTTCAACCATTGTTGATCCCGGCTTTATGGCGGTTTACCAAGAAGGCGTTGACGACACACCGGCTGAAGACGATGAAAAATTACTGCCGCCAATGGAAGAGGGCGATACCGTTAAACTTCTGAAGATTCGTCCAGAACAACACTTTACACAACCACCACCTCGTTTTAACGAAGCGACCTTAGTAAAAACATTGGAAGAACACGGCATTGGACGTCCTTCTACCTATGCATCGATTATTTCAACATTACAAAATCGTGAATATGTAGAAATGGATAAACGCCGCTTCATGCCCACCGATGTAGGTCGTGTTGTAAATGGTTTCTTAACTAAATATTTCACTGATTATGTAGATTACGATTTCACTGCAAAACTCGAAAACGATCTTGATGCAGTTGCGCGTGGTGAAAAAGATTGGGTACCGTTAATGAAAGCGTTCTGGCGTCCTTTCAAAGACAAAGTCGATCACACCGATAAAAATGTTGACCGTCGCGATGTCACGCATGAAAAAATTGATGAGAAATGTCCCAAGTGTGGTGGTGATCTATCAATTCGCTTAGGTCGTCGTGGTCGCTTCATTGGCTGCATGAGTTACCCAGAATGTGACTACGCGCGTAACTTAAATGGTGACGATGATGAAAAAGATGCAGAAATCATCAAAGATCGTAAGTGCCCGGATTGTGAACATGACCTAGTTATTAAGCATGGCCGCTACGGGAAATTTATTGGTTGCAGTAACTATCCAAACTGTAAGCACATCGAGCCACTTGAAAAACCCGCGGACACAGGCGTTGAATGCCCTGAATGTCACAAAGGCACAATTCTTAAACGTAAATCACGCTACGGTAAAATATTTTTTTCCTGTCAACGTTACCCGGATTGTACTTATGCCATTTGGAATGAACCCTTAGCGGAACCCTGTCCAAAATGTAACTGGCCAATTTTATCTGTAAAAACCACCAAGAAACGTGGCACAGAAAAAGTTTGCCCGCAAAAGGACTGTCGTTTCTCGGAACCCTATGATCCACCAGCAAAAGAAGAAACCGAATCAGAAACTGATGATAGCTAATTTCTTCACGCTATTTTTAAACTAAATTACTATTCTGAGGTTTATTATGAAAAAACCATTCGTTGCTATTTTAATGGGATCAGATTCTGATCTAGGTACCATGCAAGGGTGTGTAGATGTTTTAAAATCACTCGATGTTCCTTTTGATGTGCGCGTCACCTCGGCACACCGTACACCAGCTGCCACACATGCTTATGTCACCAAAGCAGAACAAGATGGCTGTGCAGTCTTCATCTGTGCTGCGGGCATGGCTGCACATCTTGCCGGTGCTGTCGCGGGTCTAACCACTAAACCCATTATCGGTGTCCCCATTGATGCAGGCCCACTTCAAGGAATGGATGCTTTATTGGCTACCGTACAAATGCCAGCTGGTATTCCCGTTGCAACCGTGGCTGTTGGCAAAGCCGGTGCTAAAAATGCCGCTTATCTTGCCGCACAAATGCTCTCAATCAGTGATGCTGATTTAGCAAAACGTGTCAAAGACGAACGTATTGCCAATGGTGAAGCTGTCATCGCCAAAAATGATGGCTTAATGGAACGCATTGGCGCGTAATTTAAACCGATGCGCTGGTCATTACGACAAGCTGCCCATGTTATAAAAAAGGGTGGTGTCATCGCGTATCCAACCGAGGCCGTTTACGGTCTCGGTTGTCACCCGCTCAATGAAAATGCTGTGAGTCATTTATTAGCCCTCAAACAACGAGATCCTGGTAAAGGACTGATTCTTATTTCCGATAATCTTGATAAATTAACGCCTTTTCTAAAACCACTTAGCCAATCTGATCGCAACAAAATCAACAATACCTCTACTGACGCTGTTACTTGGCTGATTCCAGCACAAGCCTGGGTACCTAACTGGCTCACCGGTTGGCATAGCAGCTTGGCAGTACGCGTCACCACACACCCCATAGCCGCTGCACTTTGCCAAGCCACCAATATGCCAATTATTTCCACTAGCGCCAATTTATCCGGACGGCATCCTGCCCGTAATTCACTACAGGTTCGCCTACAATTTGGTGAGCTTCTTGATGGAATTCTCTCCGGAACAACTAACCACAAAGCCAACCCAAGCAGTATCCGCGATCTTAAGACAGGTCAAGTCATCCGTCCTACATAATGTGACTCGTCAATCACCGATCATCTGTGGTTTAATACGCGCCCATGGACACACCTGATATCAATGCCGTTAAGGCTTACCTCCTCGAACTACAAGACCGTATTTGTG
>CAZIWG010000024.1:0-1854 GCA_964542925.1 uncultured Granulosicoccaceae bacterium
AAAGAGACATTAAGAATATGCACTTTGTCCGGCAAGATGTGGTTAGCGAATTTATCAGGAAACACCATAATGGTGTCATAAGCATAAGAACCACAAATCAGTGCAGACATAAAATCTCCTAAAAATTATTTTTATAAAATAGTACTACCACTAAGCAGATGCAGGCTTCCATGTTAGATCCAGCTCACGCGCTGCCTTCACATCATCAAGACGACGAACTGGCAAATTATGTGGCGCACCTTTCACCACTTCAATAGAATCTTGCGCTTCTTTTTTGATCGCAATCATTGCATCAATAAAGCCATCGAGTTCTTCCTGTGTTTCAGACTCGGTTGGCTCAATCAACAAACATTCTGGCACTAACAACGGAAAATAAGTTGTCGGTGCATGGTAACCATAATCCAGTAAACGCTTGGCAAAGTCCATTGCATTGGCGTCCAGTTCCTTGGCTTCTTTTTTCAGGGTAACAATAAACTCATGCGTGGCGCGACGGTTTGGGTAAGCTAATTCAAAGCCCGCATCACGCATTTTCGCTAACATATAGTTCGCATTCAGCGTGGCAAATTCAGCAACACGATGCATACCTTCACGGCCTAACAAACGCGCATAAATGTAAGCACGCATTAACACACCGGCATTACCCATAAACCCTGACAAACGACCAATACTTTGCGGGCAATCTTCTTCAGTCATCCAGCGATAACTATCATCTTCTTTCGTTACCATTGGGATTGGTAAGAAAGGAATTAAGCGCTCACTCACACCCACCGGCCCAGCACCTGGGCCACCGCCACCATGTGGCGTAGAAAAAGTTTTGTGCAAGTTCATGTGAATCACATCGAAACCCATGTCACCGGGACGCACCTTGCCCAAAATGGCATTCAAATTCGCACCATCATAATAAAGCAAGCCACCGGCATCATGCACAATACCCGCAATAGTTTTAATTTCCGGCTCAAACACACCCAAGGTGGATGGGTTGGTCAACATAATGCCGGCTGTTTGAGGGCCAACTGCTTCTTTTAACGCCTCTAAATCCACATCACCGTTTACGTCCGTTGGAATCTCACGCACTTTATAACCACACATGACCGCGGTCGCCGGGTTTGTGCCATGTGCTGCATCCGGCACAATAATTTCACAACGCTCCATATCATTATTCGCATCATGATAAGCACGAATCATCGCCACGCCCGCAAACTCACCCTGCGCACCCGCCGCTGGTGTCAACGACACTTCTTTCATGCCGGTAACATCTTTAAGTATTTCTTGTAAATCATGCATGCAAGCCAAAAAACCCTGACTATGTGTCTCAGGTGCAAACGGATGACGCCCTAAGAAACCAGGCAGACTTGCCAGCGTATTACAGGCACGCGGGTTGTACTTCATCGTACAAGAACCCAATGGGTAAAATTGTGTGTCGATAGAAAAATTCAGTTGTGACAACTTAGTGTAATGACGCACAACCTGCATTTCCGATGCCTCCGGAAGCGTTGGCGCATCCTCACGTAAATAATCACTGGGTATCGCACTAATGTCAGCAAGTTCTGACGGAGCCTGAACAGGGTTACGACGACCCGTGCGTGACTGTTCAAATATCAACATACTTTTATCCTAACTTTATACTTCTAACACCCAACGCAAAGTCGCAAAGAGCAATGAAAATATCTATTATTTAAATAACCTATTACATTAATAGTGCTTTAAATTTGCCATTTATTTCAAAGCACGTTAACAATACTTCTACCTTTAGAATTCAACTCACTAATAAAATACCACCAATGACATAGTTGCTGGTGGCATTACACTGCTCTTAAATCAAAACCAATGTCATTGCGAGCAAGGCGAAGCAAT
>CAZIWG010000024.1:1954-12416 GCA_964542925.1 uncultured Granulosicoccaceae bacterium
CAATTAACTTAACGCCGCAATCGCCGCTTCATAATCCGGTTCCTGCGCGATCTCAGGTACCAATTCGGTATAAACAACTTTATTATCCGCATCCAACACAACAATCGCACGTGCGGTAATACCCGCTAACGGACCATCTTGAATCAACACACCGTAATCTTTAGCAAAGGCTTTAGAGCGCATTAATGATAAAGAAATCACATTGTCCGCACCTTCAGCACTACAAAAACGACTCATTGCAAAAGGCAGATCTGCTGAAACCATTAACATCACTGTATCGTCATGCGCACCAGCAAAATCATTAAACTTTTTAGTTGAGGTTGCACAAACCGGTGTATCTAAACTTGGAACAATATTCAGTAATTTCTTTTTGCCTGCGTAATCAGTCAATGTCATATCCGCCAGCGAACCATCGACTAATTTAAAATCAGGAGCAATTGAACCCACCGCTGGCAAATCACCGTTGGTGTTAATAGGGCTACCTTTCAAAGTAATTGATGCCATGTTATTTCTCCGTTTGTTATTTGTCGTTCAAGCTAATTTAATAACTTAACGCATTTTAGGTTGTACCGGACAACGAGCCGACTTCTATATAGTAAAAATACGCTGAAGTTTTTCAGCGTAAAATTCAAGATCTATATTTTCTTTTGTTTCAGTTGCACACACTAACAGTGCATTGCCCAGCTCAGGATAATCTTCCGCCAAAGAGTATCCCCCTAAAATATTGTCTGCGGCTAAGGAACGCAGTACATCTTTAGTAGGTAATTTGAGTTGTATGACTGATTCATTAAATGATGGACGGTTAAACATACTACTCACACCCTCAATCGCTGACAATTTTTCTACCAACTGTTGCTTATTCGCATGCGACTGTGCGGCTGCGCGTTTCAAACCTTCTGCGCCTAACAATGCCATGTGAATCGTAGAGGCGGTCACCATCAAGCCCTGATTAGTACAAATATTTGAGGTGGCTTTAGAACGACGAATATGTTGTTCGCGAGCTTGCAGGGTCAAGGTATAACCGGGTTTACCATCCAAATCGACAGTACGCCCAACGATACGCCCTGGCATTTGTCGAACCAGCGCTTGTTTGCAACACATGATTCCATAATAAGGACCGCCCGATGCCATAGGCACGCCTAAAGGCTGTCCTTCACCACAAACGATGTCGGCACCCTTTTCACCCCATTGCGCAGGAGACTTTAATAAGCCCAATGCTAAGGGGTTAACAACGGCGATCACTAATGCGCCATGCTGATGCGCCCAATCAGTCAAGGCATCAACTTCTTCTAACACACCAAAAAAATTAGGGTAGGGAATAACTAGTGCGGCAAAGTCACCTGGTTCTGCGGGTAAGCTTGCGGGATCAATATGACCACCTTCATGGTCAAAATCTAATTCTTCTAGCGTAATCCCTTGATTTCTGACAATCGTATTGGCTGTTTTACGATAATGCGGATGCGTAGTACGTGGCACTAAAATACGTTTTGATTTTGATTTACGATTCGCACGCACGGACATTAATATGGCTTCAGCTAAACTGGAAGCACCGTCATACAAAGAACCATTGGAAACATCCATGCCCGTCAGGCTTGCCATCATAGTTTGAAATTCATACAGCAGTTGCAATGTTCCCTGACTGGCTTCCGCTTGATAAGGCGTATAAGCAGAATAAAATTCACCACGCGTAGTGATTTCCCACACTGCTGCAGGAATATGATGCTCGTATGCACCTGCGCCAATAAAACAAAGTGGCGAACCATCTTCCGCTGCGCGGGCATGCATTAAGCGCGCAACACCAGACTCCGGTAATCCTTCAGGTACACCAGCTAAAGGTTTATCTTTACCTAAATCGTGGCGCAAATCCGCTGGGATCTCATCAAACAAATCATCAATACTTTCGACCCCAATAGCCACCAGCATCGATTTAATATCTTCTTCAGTATGTGGAACAAATGGCATAGCAAAAAAACTTCCCGTCTAGTGTGAATCGTCTGCCGCAACGCCACTGTAGGCATCCGCATCGATCATGTCATTGAGTTGACTCGTATCTGACATTTTAATTTTAAACAACCATGATGCGTACGGTTCGTTATTTACCGCTTCAGGGTTATCTGCAAGCACTTCATTGACTTCGACGACTTCACCGCTCAAGGGGCTATAAACATCTGATGCTGCTTTCACTGATTCTACCACTGCGCAGTCATCACCTTTTTCAACGCTAGTACCAACGTCGGGTAATTCAATAAAAACCATGTCACCTAATAAATCTTGTGCATGATCAGTAATACCCACTGTGGCGGTATCGCCATCGACAGAGATCCATTCATGTGATTTTGTATATTTTAATTCTACAGGAACATTGCTCATTATTTTTCTCCTAGAAAACGCTTACTGTACTGATTTGCCGTTACGGACAAACGGTAATTTAACCACGGTCGCCACCACTTGCTGACCACGAATATCAACTTTACAGGTACCACTAATATCCTTCGTTACCCGCGCAAAGGCAATAGATTTACCCAGCGTTGGAGAGAAACCACCACTGGTAATTTCACCACCCTCATGCCCTTTCACAATCACTTTCTGATGGTTACGTAAAACCCCTTTACCTTCAAGAATCAAACCAACTAATTTTTGTTTCGCGCCTTCGCTACGAATCTTTTCCAATGCTGCACGACCAATAAAATCACGTCCATCCGGATCCCATGCGACCGTCCAACCCAAAGCGGATTCTAACGGCGAGGTTGTTTCGTCCATATCTGAACCGTAGAGATTCATACCCGCTTCCAAGCGTAATGAATCGCGCGCTCCTAGACCAATAGGTTTAACCCCTTCTCCGTATAAAGAACGCCAAATATCATTTACTTGACCCGCTGGAAGAATAATTTCAAAACCATCTTCACCGGTATAACCGGTACGAGAAATAAATATTTCGCCAAAATAAGCCGCAGTAAAGGGCGCTAAATCAGCAATAGCTGAGCGAATCGGTTCATCAAACACCGCACCAACTTTAGCGCGCGCATTAGGACCTTGCACGGCGATCATTGCCATATTAGGTGGCTCAATGATCTCTAATGAAAAAGACTTAGCGTGCTCTTTCACCCATGCTAAATCTTTGTCATGCGTTGAGGCATTAAAGACCACCCGAAACCAATTTTCATCCATATAATAAACAATTAAATCATCAAGGATGGTGCCGTCAGGTTTCAACATACAAGTATAAAGCGCTTTACCCGCTGTGGTGAGGCGGTCAACGTTATTGGCAAAAACTTTGCGTAAAAATGCTCGCACATCGCTGCCAGTAAAATCGACAACGCTCATGTGCGACACATCAAACATGCCAGCATCATTACGCACTTGATGATGTTCTTCGATTTGTGAACCATAACGCAGCGGCATATCCCAGCCACCAAAATCAACCATTTTGGCGCCCATGACTACGTGCTTATCGTAAAGTGGTGTTTGTTTTCCCATAACCTTCTGTTCCGTTAATACTTTTAAATGACCGACCATAAAAAAAGGGGTGGCAAATAACGTTACAATATTAGCGTTATTTGCCACCCCTCTGTCCAAAACCTGAGAGCTTAGCCCCTTCGGTGTGCTGCCTATTTGCAACCTCTCTCCAGAGACAACTTACGGTTTGCGGTCCTCGTTACCTGAGCGTTTCCGGGTGGATTTGCGCCTTCGGTGCCTTACCTTAATGGTAAAGTCTCTCCCACAAGCTATTCGTTGAAGCAGCGATCATACCCTAATCAACTCCTTAGTCCAATGACCGATTAGCCATTGATAATTGACTGTTTTTCTTTACGCATCATCAGCCAAAGTGCTGGCAAGGTACCTAAAACAAGCATAAGCGCTGCGGGGGCGGCCAACTCCAAACTTTCCTCGCTGGCTTCAATCCAGATACGCACTGGTAAAGTATCAAAACCAGTAGGGCGTAAAATAAGCGTTGCGGGCAACTCTTTAAGTGCATCAATAAACACCAGTACCCACGCCACAATCATGCCGTTACTGATCATCGGCAAGACCACGCGCCGGAGGTTTTCTAAAGGCCCTGCACCCAGAATACGACCGGCTTGTTCTATTGACGGTGTCAGGTGTTGTAATGCGGCTTCCTGCGATTGCACCGCCAAGGGTAAAAAACGAACTACCAGTGCCATGAGTAAGGCTGCTAGCCCTCCGTATAACGGTGATAACACCGCAAGAATAAAACTCAGCACACCTAATGCAATCACCGGACCCGGTAACACAAAGCCTATACTCGACAACTGAATATAACTGGTGCTCAAGGTGGACTGTTTACGGGTATGAAAAAAGGCAACTGGAAAGGCAACAATGATCGCCAACGTCGCTGCCGCCGCTGCAACAATGAGTGAATTAGAAACATAACCCCAGAATGTGGCATCTAGTAGTTCTTGCTGAATCGCTTCCATTGTCCAACCAACCATCCACATAATCGGTAACGCAAATGCGAACAGGGTAATAAGCCCTAACCAAAGCCAGATCATACATTGTTCAAGTGTTGATGCCTTACGTAAAGTCACGCGGCGTAATTGTGTAGCACTGGCATAATAACGTTGCCGACTACGTGACCAACGCTCAAATATTAAAAAAGTAAAACTTAAGAAGACTAATACCATCGATAAACCGGCCGCACCCTGATAGTCAAAACGACCGTTCATTTGTAAATAAATACTCAAGGTGAACGTTTGGTAACGCAACATGCTGACAGCACCAAAATCAGACAATACGTGCAAGATAACCAGTGATAAACCTGCGGCAATAGCAGGGCGAAGCAGTGGCAAATTAACTCGCCAAAAAACCACCAACGGTGATAAGCCTTGAATACGAGCTGCTTCTTCTAAACTTGGGTTACTGTGTTCTAACGACGACCGCACTAATAAAAACACATAGGAAAAACCCGCAATAGACAAAATAAACGTCACACCACCGATGCTGTATAAATCAGGTATCGCAACACTGTCGCCAAAAATGGATATCCAAAAACGCCCTATCCAGCCATCTTCTTCAAATAAAATTGTATAAATATGCGCGAAAACATATGTCGGAATGGCTAATGGCAAAATCATTAGCCAAATTGCTAATTTGCGACCAACAAAATGGCGGCGTGCAATCAGCCATGCGCTCGATACACCTAATATAAAACAACCGATAGCGACCAAAACGGCGAGAGATAAGGTATTCCACATCAGCCCCGGTAAACGCTGACTCCACAGTGCTTGCCAACCCGACAGGGATAACTGACTACTGCTATAGACTACAAACACTAAAGGCACTGCCGCAATCACGACAATGCCCGTAGCAATCAAACCTAACCAGCCAACCTTTCTTACTAGCGCTTGCCAAACTCGAAATGGCCAAGCAGGTTCTTGAAGATGTGCGTACTCAGTAACGGGCATAACAACACGTCTGCATTAAGGCATACCTACTTGATCTAGCAGATCTAATGTTTGAATACGATGTGTTCCTAATGCACGCATCGGTACATCGGCAACCTTATAGCTACCTGCTGCAGGTACTTCTGGTGCAGCTGCCACACCAATACGTGTAGGGTATTCACTATTTGCACCCGCAAATAATTCCTGCCCTTCTTCTGAAACAAAGTAGCTAATGAGTTTTTCAGCTAATTGTTTTTTCTTGGTGTACTTACTCATTGCAATGCCGGCGACATTCCACGCAACACCCATGCCATCTTTACCTTGATCGGGCAAGAAAATACGAATCGGCGCATCTGGATGTTTAGTTAGGTGGCGATAAATATAATAGTGATTCACAAGACCGATATCTTTTTTACCGGTTGCAACCGCCTTAACAATTTTGCTGTGCTTGCTGAATAACTTACCACCGGCATTCTCTTTCATGCCTTTTAGCCAATCCATCACTTTCTGTTTATTGGTACTTAGTTCATACACGGTGACACCCGCAATAAAACTACCATTACTGCTATGCGTAATACCCAATCGACCTTTCAATCGTGGATCAGCCAAATCAAAAACAGATTTAACAAAGCCTAAATTTTTTGCGTTTTTGTTCATCACCAACACACGTGCACGTGCTGAAAGGCCAACCCAAGTATTATCATCGGCTTTTAAATTTGCAGGAATAACCTTAATAATATCTTTACTAATAGGCTGAAAAAGCTCTAATTGACTCCCTATTTGTAAGTTACCCGCATCATTACTAATGAATAAATCAGCAACAGTGCGATTTCCCTCAATACGTAATTTATTCAACAAAGCAGTAGATTTCGCGCTATGTAAAACAACGTTAATCCCCGTCTTAGCTGTAAACTTTTCGATCAACGGCTTTATAAATTTATCTTTACGCCCTGAATAAACAATTAATTCTTCTGCTTGCACGGTCGCAGCACTTACTAACAAAACTGTTAATATCACACTTACTAATCCGCCTTGCCAAAATTTCTTCATTTAAGCCACCTTCAATGTTAAATTCTTAACCCTTGAATGATAATGATTATCATTCATAAATCAAGGTCTCAATGAAATATTATTCTATTTACACTCATCATTACTTAATATAGTAAGTGCTCACTTACTATATATCCATCAATTTATATTGTTTTGTAAGTATTAAACTGGTTTTACGAGCCGATGAATTGTTAATCCCTGAACCACAATTGAGAAAATAACCACCGCATACGTCGCTACTAACAGGGTATCTCGCTCTGCACCGAGCGGTAATGACAAAGCCAGTGCTACCGAAATGCCGCCACGTAAGCCTCCCCAAGTCATAATTTTAATTGCATTAGGGCTAAAAGACCGCTTCCATTTCATTAACGAAACCGGCACAGCAACACAAATCAAACGCGCCATCAGAACCAAAGGAATCATTATCAATGCTGCTAACCAACTGTTGATGTCGCTCGTTAACACCAAGACTTCAAGACCAATTAACACAAACAGTACTGCATTTAACACTTCATCAATCAGTTCCCAAAATGTATCAAGATGCTCACGCGTTTTATCCGACATAGCAAAGCGGCGACCATGGTTACCAATCAACAAACCACCCACTACCATCACGATAGGTCCAGAAAGATGCAACGAACCTGCCAGCGAGTAGCCGCCCATCACCAATGCCAGCGTAATTAATACCTCTACCTGGTAATTATCAGTACGGCGCAGCATTGCAAAAGCAAGGCCGCCTAATATAAGCCCCATGAATCCGCCACCGATCACTTCGGTAACAAACAACCAAGCAATCTGTCCACTATCCACTTCTTGGTTTACTGTGACGATGCCCAATAAAGCAAGAAATACCACCACGCCGACACCATCATTAAACAGTGATTCACCGGTGATTTTTGTTTCCAATGATTTCGGCACACCGGCTTTTTTAAGAATACCTAATACCGCAATCGGATCCGTTGGGGAAATGAGCGCACCAAATAAAAGACAATAGCCAAGACTAATTTGTATGCCGAGTAAATCAAACAACATCCAACTCAAGCCACCTATAATAAAGGTCGATGCGACCACTCCTAGCGTCGCCAATATAGCAATCACCCCTTTTTGTTTACTCAAATCGTCAAGGTTGACATGCAAGGCGCCTGCAAACAGCAGAAAACTCAACATGCCATCCATTAAGGTGCGATTGAAATCAATACTATTGAGTAAAATAAGGGCGTGATCATGGATCGGTTTATAAACCAAACTCACCAACAGCAAGATCACCGACATAGCTAAGGCGATTAACATCACACCAATCGTATTCGGCAAACGTAGTGTGTGATGGTTAACGAAACTAAAAATTGCAGTCAATGAAATAATCACTGCAATCACATCAAGTAATGACACCTAGCGTTCTCCCTTTAATGACTCGCCTTTTGCCAAACGTGATAAGTCACCTTCCAAGCCCATCGCCTGACGCATAATTAAATTCTTCAACGGGGGTGTCGTATTGGTTAAATCTAAACCAATATTTCGCAGCCACTTTAATGCGGGCTTAGTTGAACCGAATAAGCGCTTAAACCCATCCATGGTGGCAATCATGGCGAGGTTTTCACCTTTACGCCAACGTTCATAACGACGTAACACTTTATGCAAACCAATATCCTGGCGTTGCTGTCGCGCACTAACCAACACTTCAGCAAGACTCGCTGCATCGGCTAAACCTAAATTAACACCCTGCCCCGCCAACGGATGAACTGTATGCGCTGCATCACCCAACAAAGCCAATCTTGGCTGCGTATAAGTTTTAGCATGCTGCATGCGCAATGGAAATGCAGCTCGTGGACCACAAGCCAGCATACGCCCTAATGAATCACCAAACGTTTGTTGTAATTCATCCAAAAATGCTACGTCATCAAGTGCTAATAATTCTTCTGCATGTTCTGGCGTAGTTGACCACACAATCGAACTACTTCCATCTGACAAAGGCAAAAAAGCCAAAGGACCATCGGGCATAAACCGTTGCCATGCTGTTTCCTGATGTGATTTTGAAGTGGTAATTTGTGCGACTAAACCATGTTGATGATAAGACCAACCGGTTGTTTCAATCCCTGCC
Organism: uncultured Granulosicoccaceae bacterium; assembly: GCA_964542925.1. GTDB lineage: Bacteria > Pseudomonadota > Gammaproteobacteria > AKS1 > AKS1 > Sulfuriflexus. The sequence continues at coordinate 10,505 of CAZIWG010000024.1, forward strand.
AGTTCTCTTAGTTTTGAACGACTACCATCGGCAGCTACCACTAACTTGGCGGTTAATGTTTGCCCATTATCAAGCAACACCTGCGCGTTATCATCATCGACTTCAAAACCTGTAATCGTTTCCGGCATAAAAAACCTTACATCTTTTAAACTTTCTAATTGTTGATGTAATGCAAACACCGTTACTCGATTTTCAACAATATGTCCTAACAACGGCACGCCTAAATCGGCGCTATCAAAATGAATTGCACCTTGACCAGTGGCATCCCACACTCGCATTTCCTGATAAGGCGACACACGCTGTTGAGTCATGCTTTCCCACACACCGATGCTTTCAAATATTTTTTGCGATGCCACCGTAATCGCCGATACACGCTGATCAGTACTGTCCACTGGCCAGTTAAAATCTGGCTTTATCGCCTCGATTAAAGCAATACGAAAACCTTGCTGACCCAACGCACATGCCAGCGTTGCACCAACCATGCCCGCGCCAACAATAATAATATCGTAGTCTTTATTCATTTGTTATTTTATTCTCAATTGCATTATTTACGGCATCACTTCATTACCGTAAGTCATGTCATTCGTATCGTAGTTGATGGCGATTAGCGAGTAGACAAAGTCGCTTGCGTGCCAGCAACTACGATACGAATGACATGACTTACCTCAACTTCAAGCCGCGTGCTAATTTTGGCAAACGTCCACTCAAGCCCATTGCTTGTCGGGTGATCAGTTTTTTCAACGGTGGAAATAGATCGGTTACCACCAAACTCAAATTTCTTGCCAATACTACCGGCGCAATATTATTTGAAAATAAACGCACCATACTGTCCGTAAAACTGAGCACGCGAACATGATCGCGTCGCCGCCATTTTGCATAGCATTTTAAGACCGACAACTCACCGATATCTTCACCCGCTTGTGATGCCTCAACAACCACTTGCGCCAACACGGCTACATCACGCAAACCTAAATTAAAGCCCTGTCCAGCAATCGGATGAACCGTGTGCGCCGCATTACCAATTAATGCCAACCTTTCCCGCACATGCTCGCGCGCCTGACGCAGCGCTAAAGGGAAAGCAATGCGTTTACCCACGTTAGTAAATTTGCCTAACTGGCCGCCAAAACGTTGTTGAAGCTCTGCTAAAAATGCCTCGTCATCTAACGCCAGTGACGCATCACGATCTGTATCTTTAATTGTCCAAACCACCGAACAACGATGCTGAACCTCATCACCCTCTTTAATATCGCCCATTGGTAATAACGCCAAAGGGCCGGTTGCCGTAAAGCGTTCGTAGGCAACATTATTATGTGCACGTTCAACACTGACATTAGTAATTACCGCTGTCTGGTTATAATTCATATCAAAGGTTTTAATACCTAACTGCTCACGCACCGACGACTGCACACCATCCGCGCCAACCACCAACTTCGTTGACAAGGTTTGCATCACCCCATCACAATCAACCTCAACTTGTGCCAAGGCTTGATCAAACTGCAATGAAACCAACTTAGCCGGACAAATTAATTCCACATTTGAAAGTTCTTTTAAACGACTACCCAACGCTTTACCAAGTAACCGTGTCTCAACCACATAACCTAAAGCATCAAGCCCTTCACTGGCACAATCCAAACGCGTCTTCCCCATATGCCCACGATCCGACACATGAATTTTCTTAATCGCCGTTGCACCCAAGGTATCGATATCAGACCAAATACCAATCCCTTCAAAAATCTGCCGCGACCCATACCCCAACGCCACCGTACGATCGTTATAACTCGGTTGTGATTTAGCCTCCAACGGCACTGCTTCCACCACCGCAATACGCAAATCCTGCTCGCCCAACGCACACGCAAGACTGGCACCCACCAAGCCACCACCGATAATCACTATGTCATATTCATTCGTCATA
>CAZIWG010000024.1:12516-15459 GCA_964542925.1 uncultured Granulosicoccaceae bacterium
ACTGGCACCCACCAAGCCACCACCGATAATCACTATGTCATATTCATTCGTCATATCTATCTTCTTACTGTATGCCTATCGAACCAAACCTACCAACCCAAATATCAAGTGCAGTCAGGTAAGTTTTTCCGACGCATTGGTGCAGCGCTCAACCACCCTCTGCCATTAACGCCTCAACCTCATCAACAGTGCTCGCCAACGCCCCCGTCAACACATCGTGCCCCGTCTTCGTCACCAGCACGTCATCTTCAATCCGAATACCAATACCCTGCCACTTTTTTGCGACACCTTTACTACCAACAGGAATATACAAACCTGGCTCTACCGTCATGACCATGCCTTTTTCCAACACTCGCCACTCATCACCTAACTTATAATCGCCCACATCATGTACATCCATGCCCAACCAATGTCCGGTACGATGCATGTAAAAACGCTTGTAAGCTTCGTTCTTAATTAATGTTGGAAGACGCCCCTTAAGCAAGCCAAGTTCCACTAAACCCTCTGTCATGGCCTTTACAGCCGCCTCATGCGGGTCATTCCAGTGATTATCAGGTTTAAGCTGCTCTATAGCGGCTGTTTGAGCTGCCAGCACTACCTCATAAAGCGCTTTTTGCGCTTTGCTATAGGTTCCATTCACTGGAAAGGTGCGTGTTATATCTGATGCGTAGTAATCATATTCCGCACCAGCATCAATCAACACCAGATCACCATCATTCAACACATCACGGTTATCTATATAATGCAGCGTACAACCATTATTGCCACCACCCACAATCGATGAATAAGCTGGAGAAGGGCTGCCTCGTCGCATAAATTCATACTGCAACGTTGCCTCCAGTTCATACTCATACATACCCGGCTGGCAAACACGCATTGCTTGCTGATGTGCCGCCACAGAAATTTTAGCCGCGGTTCGCATCGCTTTAACTTCAGTCGCGCTTTTGAATAAACGCATTTCATGTAATACATGATCCAAGTTCACAAACTCACCTGGTGCATGCACACCACTACGGGCTTTATCACGCAAGGTATTCACCCACTGAATCACCCGCGTATCAAACTTGGAATTATTCCCCATGGTATAAAACACCCGTTCAGTGTTTTCCATTAGCCCTGGCAAGATGTCATCAATATCACTAATCGGAAATGAATCCGCTGCACCGTATTCATCACAGGCTCCGTCCTGACCTGCCCGTTTACCTACCCATGTTTCCATGACGGGATCACGCTCGCGACAGAACAATACATATTCACCGTGCTTACGACCGGGAATGAACACCGCCACCGCGTCAGGCTCTGGGAAACCGGTTAAATAATAAAAATCGCTATCAGGACGATAACGATATTCCACATCACGATTTCGTATCTTCATATTGGAGGTAGGTAAAATAGCAATATCACCAGGCTCCAGCATTTTCAGTAGTTGTTTTCGACGTCGAATAAATTCTTTTTGGCTCATAAATTTCAACACACTTTATTGACTGTTTCGAAAAAGTATCACAATTCACATAAACTAATGTTGCGTGACATTATCCGGTTTCGACAACTCTTCATAGATAAGCAATACACCCACACGCAGATATTCGACTAATTCGGCATAAGCGGCTTCATCTTCTTCACTCCCTTGCTCTTCAGATTGTGCGTCATAATTTTCAATGCGCGCAATTTCCATCATATCTTCAACAATTTCACGAGAATCTTCGGGTAATTTTTCAAGATCACTAATCCCTGCAATACCCAAGCCTAAGTAAAAACCCTGGCACCATTGCGCTAGTGCCACAACACGTTCATACAAGGCACTATCATCATCGGGCAATAATAATTCATAAGAAAGATCTGTACCATGCAATTGAAGCTTTACTACGGCCGCAAACCCCTCAAGCATTTGCTTCGCTTCCGCTCGCAACATATCACCTTCATGCTGTTCAATGAGTAATTCATCCAACCAAGTCTGAATAGCATCGTGACCACTACACAACAACGCACTCAATAAGCCATGTGATTCTGCTGGCTCCTGCATCACGCCCCCCTGTTTAAGTAGCTCAAGCATCTCCGAGTAGGCGGGTAATTCCTGATTTTCGCTCATTGTAAGACAATCCTATTAGTACAAAACAAGACCATTCTGGTCATCATAAGTCCATATTATGCGCTTTTATGCAGCTGGCATAAAATGACTCACCCCAAGAATGCCCCAGAGCGTTGACCCTATGGGGTGCTTCGCTCTATAGTTGGGACTATGGATACTAACAATAATGAATCAGAAGAGCTGGAACTGAAACAGCTAGAAGCCCGTGTCGAAGAACTTATTCAGACCTGTGCCGTCTTGAAAGACGAAAATCACTCTTTGCGCCAACATCAGGGCAACTTGGTCAGTGAACGCTCAAAACTCATCGAAAAGACCGAAACAGCCCGTATTCGTGTCGAAGCGATGATCAATCGCCTTAAAGCTATGGAATCAAGCCATGAATGATGAAAATTTAGCCGTCACCATTCACATTCTCGATAAAGAATTTCGCATTGCCTGCCCAGAAGAAGAACATGATGCATTACTTGCTTCCGCTCATTTTCTCGACAGCAAAATGAAAGAAATTCGTGATAGTGGTGTGGTTGGGCAAGATCGTATTGCCATCATGGCCGCTTTGAACCTAACCCATGAATTACTTTCACAAAAATCACATCGTGAAAAATACGTCAAATCCATGGGCAGTCGCATTCAATCACTACAAGAAAAGATAGAAGTGGCCCTCACCCGCAATAAACAGCTCGAGTTATAAATAAACTCTATTACAGTATTTAATTTACAACTTGAAACAAAAATCAGTTCTCGTCAGCGTCTTTTTCGGTTAGGATTCTTGTTAATAGCTTTGGCATTCTCTGCTGTGTTTGATAGTGAACCTGGTATTTTCTTGAGCCTAGTACTTAACCTCGGGGAGAATTCGT
>CAZIWG010000024.1:15559-17862 GCA_964542925.1 uncultured Granulosicoccaceae bacterium
GATAGTGAACCTGGTATTTTCTTGAGCCTAGTACTTAACCTCGGGGAGAATTCGTGACCGGCCTGTGTGCATGTCCGCTGCTTGCGGAAAGCCTAACGACCCGCCCGGTTTCCCCACTTGAACCTCTGGTTCAGGGACAACGGAACACGTCGGCACAAGTGGAGAATGCTTCCTTACTTATGAACAACAACGACATTAGAAAAAAAATACGCCAACAACGTAATTCGCTCACCTCCGAGCAACGATTACAAGCCTCGATCTCGATCAGTGAGAACATTGTTAGTTCTCCCTTATTCATGCGCGCAAAACATATTGCGGTTTATCTTAGCCATGATGGTGAAATTGACATCAGCTCCATATTTCAAACAGCGTGGCAACGGGGTAAACACTGTTATTTACCCGTATTACGCCCTCATGGAAAAAAACTTTCCTTTGCCCCTTATACACCTGAATCCATTATGCGTAATAATCGCTATGGCATTGCAGAACCCGTTGTCAGCAAACGAGCACTGCTCACACCACAGCAACTTAATCTAGTGCTCGCGCCCTTAGTTGCCTTTGATAAAAATGGAAATCGAATCGGTATGGGCGGAGGTTATTACGATCGAAGCTTTGCCTTCCTTCGCCGACAACAACACTACAAACAAGTAAAACTCTGTGGAACGGGTTTTAGCTTCCAACAAATTGAAGATATAGAAAAGCAAGACTGGGACGTACCCTTATGCGGGGCTTTTACAGATGAAGGTTTTATGAAGCTAGGGGAATAGGTATCTCCAAGTAATACTGTGGGGCCGCTAGTTTCTTGCTGTCTCTTTTTCTTCTGTGGCTTATAGGTTCACCACTCAGAGAATCCCTTCGGGCTTCATTCTGAGTACCTCAACCATTTCCAATGGTTCGAGGCAAAAAAAAGCCCCGTAAACGGGGCTTTCTCATATATTTTGTTAAGTCCTTATAACTTGCTTTGTACCGTTGGTGCTTGTTCACCTAAATCAAAGGCATAGCTAGTTGCCACTACACCAAATCCGATGAGCAATGCCAGTACCAGCAATAAGTCAGGTTTTCTTCTTCTCATGAGTCTGTATCTCCTCCAAACAGCCCTCTTTAGGACCTAAATACTTCCATATTACTTTTTTATTGTAGGAAGCCCCAGCAACAAGCCGGCCGTACTTTATAAAACAAATACCCTAACCATTGCAAGCTTTCAGTCTATTTATAGTACAAATAAACTAAAAGTCGCCCTAACAAAGTGTTGCATAAAAACAACATCATCAGTGAACTTCAAAATGACAATCTCAATTAACCGTATTACATCACTAACAATACTAAACCGGATTTTGCTATCCGTTCTTAAATTTAGAAGCAATCGTTCATGTTCTTATGATGATGCAAAATGAAATGCTTTTAAACTTTATGCCAACAAACATCAATGCACATCAACAAAATAAAAGTACCAATCAATGCAAAATATTCTCGAACATAAACACAAAAATAAAACTATCTATTTGCATTTGCTATAAGAAAAATAGCTTCAAGCATCCATAATATGACGTTAAGAAGAAAATATTCGCTTATCAAAGCAACGCAATAACACATTTAATGATTCGTTTATGCATTAATCACGCCTAAATCTTAATTAAGAACAGCACTAATGTATTAGATCAACGTAATGATTTTCTGAATATCACATAAACATCGTCACAAAATACGATTACTTGAATGAAAAATCATCCTCATAAAAATGAAAATTGTAATTTTTAGTGAAAATAACCATCAACTCGATCGATCACGAAGATTATTTATTCATATTGACAAAAATTCGTCATTATTTTTTAAACGACTCTCACACTCAAATAACTCCGTAGCATCATAATAATGACATTCAATTCATACTATACAGATAGGCTAAAACTACGATGCTATTTTTATATTTTTTCGCAAAACCTTATGTAATGCGGCTTTCAGCGCAACTAATTAATAACATTTAGTATGTTCTTTCACGTCATTCGTATTTTTTTTGTTCATAACGATTAAAACAACGCATATAAAAACGTTTATTCACTATAAAATACGTCACATAACAAGCTGTAAACATAAAAAAAAAGTAGCAATATCCACATTGTTGGTTATACTCAACCGTGTATACACTTTAGGTAATTACCGTGGAGGAAGTTATGGCGACTAAAAAGAGAGCCAAGAAGAAGACAGCGAAGAAAAAAGTTACGAAGAAACGTGTAACTAAGAAGAAAGTAGCGAAGAAAAAAGTAGCCAAGAAAAAGGCGAAAAAGAAAGTAGCTAAAAAGAAA
>CAZIWG010000024.1:17962-28009 GCA_964542925.1 uncultured Granulosicoccaceae bacterium
GTAGCTAAAAAGAAAGCGAAGAAAAAAGTAGCCAAGAAAAAGGCGAAAAAGAAAGGCAAGAAGAAAAGATAAGTAAATCAGTAAGTTAAAGGCCCACTTCGGTGGGCCTTTTTTCTTGTGTGGTGCAGAAACTACAATGGTTGATTAACGAATATCAATCACTTCAAAAATAAATTATAAGCTGGATTATCCGTTTCACACCAATATCGGTAACCCACGTCATCCAGAAACTGTTGAAATTGTTGCATCTCATCAGGTGGAACCTGAATCCCTACCAACACACGTCCATAGGCAGCGCCATGGTTACGGTAATGAAATAGACTAATGTTCCACCCCGTTGCCATATGATTAAGAAAACGTAATAGCGCCCCCGGTCTTTCTGGAAACTCAAACCGATATAAGATCTCATTATCAACCTGTGAAGATGCACGACCACCCACCATATAACGAGTATGAATCTTTGCCATCTCATTATCTGTCATATCAATCGCTGCATAACCATGTTGTTTAAACATTGCCAGCATTGACTGTTGTTCTTCTGAACCTCGTGAAAGCTGTATCCCGACAAATACATGCGCCTGAGAAGGATCAGAATAGCGATAATTAAACTCTGTGATGCCTTGCTCGGCAAATAAATCACAAAATTCGCGGAAACTACCTGGGCGTTCGGGAATGGTGACGGCTAATAGACCTTCACGTTTTTCACCTAGTTCTGCACGTTCCGCGATATGGCGGAGTCGATCAAAATTCATATTCGCGCCACTATTCACAGCAACAACCGTTTTGCCATGACAATTATTCGCACGAAGGTACTTTTTCATACCCGCCACCGCCAGCGCACCGGCTGGTTCAGTAATCGCTCGCGTATCATCAAAAATATCCATGATTGCTGCGCAAATTTCATCGGTGCTGACTAATACAACCTCATCGACAAGATCATTTGCAATCTCAAATGGTAATTTCCCAACCTGTTTCACGGCGACACCGTCAGCAAAAATACCTACTTGTTCTAAATTAACGCGCTTACCTGCTTGCTGTGCCGCATAAAAACAACCTGCATCATCAGGTTCAACGCCAACAATGCACGCATCAGGGCGATGATGTTTAATCCAACTCGCCATACCCGCAATTAAACCACCACCACCGACGGGAATAAAAAACACATCAATCGGTTCAGGATGTTGTTCAAGTATTTCAACCGCAATCGTTGCTTGACCCGCGATAACGGCAAGATCATCATAAGGATGGATAAAGACAGCACCCTGCTGTTCACAAAGCGTATAAGCTTGCACACACGCATCATCATAAGTATTACCGTGCAATACGACGTTTGCGCCAAGGTGTCTTACTGCATCGACCTTAATAGCAGGTGTTGTTTTAGGCATCACAATCGTTGCAGCAATGCATAACTGACTCGCCGCTAATGCCACACCTTGCGCGTGATTGCCTGCTGATGCGGCAACAACGCCATTTTGGGCTTCTTCTGTCGTTAATTCAGCCATACGGTTATACGCACCGCGCAACTTAAACGAGAAAACAGGCTGCAGATCTTCTCTCTTTAGTAATACATTATTATCAATCTGCCGCGATAATTTGGCAGCCGATTCCAACGGTGTTACCACCGCGACATCATAAACCTTGGCACGTTTAATACGTTCAATCATGTCTTTCATCATGTGTGAGAAGATACAGGATAAACAGGCTAGGCACTAGAAACGAAGCACTATTACTCGACCACTGCGGGCTTTTAAGGTATCTTGGCGCACTAAATCAAGACAAGGTAAAGACCATGACACAAGATGAAATGAAAAAAGCCGCAGCAGCCGCTGCTATTGAATATGTTGAACCGGGTATGATTGTTGGAATTGGTACCGGCTCAACTGCAAATCATTTCATCGATCTGTTGGCAGACATCAAAGGTAAAATTGATGGCACCGTTGCAAGCTCAGAAGCCTCTGCGGATCGTCTCCGCAGTCACGGTATACCCGTTATGAGCCTCAACGAAGCAGGCCAGCTCTCTTTGTATGTTGATGGTGCGGATGAGTCGAATAAATACCTTCACCTTATTAAAGGGGGTGGCGGAGCACTCACACGTGAAAAAATCGTTGCTGCCGCCAGTGAAAAATTTGTCTGTATTGCCGATGAATCCAAATTAGTCGATTTAATGGGTTCCTTTCCATTACCCGTTGAAGTCATTCCGATGGCGCGCAGTTATGTTGCACGTGAAATTCTTTCTCGTACCGGCGGCACACCTGTTTTACGTGAGGGCTTCACCACCGATAACGGCAATGTGATTATCGATATTCATGATTTAGATATCATGGAACCAGTGAAACTTGAAAATGAATTAAACAGCATCGTCGGTGTTGTGACAAATGGGCTGTTTGCCGCACGTCCTGCTGACGTGTTGATTTTGGGTACACCGGATGGTGCGAGAACCGTTACTCCGTAAGAAATAAAATACACTGCATAGAAAAAACTCCGTCATTGCGAGGAATGAAGCAATCTCTTAAATCTGGCATCCAAACCTGAAGATTGCTGCGTTCCTCGCAATGACAAAGCCCCTTACCTACTCACTGCCAATCGTATCAGGCAACACTAATTTTCCAGAACCCCAATTATGTTGGTATAAACCCAATGCCACATATTGCCGAAAACTGGAATGCGGCCATGCCAAAGCACTTTCTGATAAACCGTGCTTAACTGGGTTATAATGTATGTATTCTAGGTGACTTTGATAATCCCTATCATCCTGCAAACAATGCTCCCAGTAATGCGACTCCCAGCATTCCCGACTCATTCCACGTTGCTCTGCCTGTTCTTTAAACCACGCTTTAATCAAATTCCAACGCGTTGAGTAATCAACGTCACCGTCAGGCAAACTCCAAACACAGTGAATATGATCAGGCATAATCACAAAGGCATCTTGCGTAAAGGGATGGGTAGTCATCACATGCCGAAGCGCATCTGAAAATAAATGCACGGCTTTTTCATTATTGAATAATGGTTTTCGTTGTTTGGTTACAACTGTAAAAAAATAACTCTTTCCAGAGTTAAAGACTCTTCTATATTTCATTATCAATCCTTTGATGTATTAATTAAATATCGCATCCATTGCGATGTAAGTATCTTATTATTGCAGGAATGGCTTGTCTATCAGGGGAGGATTACATTAATAAGTAATATGCTTACGTAGTGAGGTGGTCACATTAAGCTTTTGTAGGACAGCAACGAAAACGGGATGCCGAAGCATCCCGTTCTCTAACTAATAAGATTATTAACTAATCTTAGAAGTCTTTACGCATACCGAAAGTCCATGCATCACGATCATTCGGGTTAGCACCAGTACCGCCAGTGTCGCCGTCGGTTTGGATGTAACCACCGAAGATACGAGTCTTCTTGCTGAACTTGTGGATAACACCAACAGTCCATGTGTCGTACTGGTAATCAGAACCGCCTTGGTTATCATCTACGTCCATTTGTGAATATGAAACAGAGAAGATGTTGTTACCGGCTTTGTACTGACCGTTCAACCAGATGATATCAGCGTCATCGCCTGCACCTGGACGGTAGTTACCAGCGATACCTGGAGTACCACCACCAGCAGAAGCAGAAGCATCACGTGCTACAGCGTACTGACCTTGGAGAGTCCAAGCAGCGTGCTTCCAACGTAAGCCAGCTTTAGTCAACGTTTCGTCGTCTAAGTTAGGTCCACGGTTGTTGCGGTTGTGAGCGAAGATTGCGTGCCATGGACCGTTCTTGTACTGAACTGCCAATGAGTAATCGTTGTCACTGCTGTCATTGTTGTTAGTGTTGTTCATAGCAGATGTACCTGTTTCATCAGGCATAATTGCGAACTGAACTTTGAAGCCGTTTACGTTTGGAGATGTGTAGTAGATAGCATTACGGATAAAGCCGTTAGTACCACCGATACCTACACCACCGAACATACCGCCTGAACGACGAGCTTGAAGGTGAGTTGCAGTCCATGGATCCCATTTAACGCCACCAGCAGTTTTGTATGGTGAGTGGAATGAACCCGCTGCGATAGAACCCCAAGAGCTCTTGAAGCCAACGTGTGTATCACGTTGTGCTAAACCGCCACTGCCATTTGAACTTGCGCCACTGTTACTGCCATCAGCGTCAGATGGATCTAATGCCCATTCGAATTTACCGAATGCTTTCAGACCGCCGCCTAATTTTTCACTGAATTTGATACCGATACGTGAACGTACGCCGTCATCATCTACAGCTTGTACGCTGTCTTGTCCCGCGCCACTTGAATCTTCAATGTTGTATTCCACTTGTGCGATACCGTAAAGTTTCACATCGGCAGAAGCAAATGAAGGTGCCATCATTGCTGCAGCAACAGCTGCTACAAGAATCTTCTTATCCATTACGTTTCTCCTAACTCTATTGTTATATTGTCATTTGACAGCCTTAAAGATAACCACTTTTTGTTGTTTGTGCAACACTTTTGTACTAATTCACCACATTATTTACAGAATGTATCTTTTTTGCAACAAATAGTCTTTTTCCACTGTTTTTATAGTATTTTTTCTCCTATAGGTTGGTTCGGCATTGCTTATATGAAGCTTTTAACTCCATATGAAAGAAGTTTTTGATCGATATTTAACAAAATTCGTTGCTTAATTTACACAAACAGGTAAAAAATGCCGAATATTATGGCCAGTTCTGAGCGACAACACCTAATACTATATATAACTATGATCTCGTCATATCTGAGAACAAAAACTCACCACCTTTTGCTTTAACCGCGGCACCAACCTTTGCTTCATGTTCACGAGAGCCAATAAAGGCTAAACGTAAATGAGGCAATGGACCGCGTATGTTTTCCAACGCAGCGACAATGAAACTTGCAGTCAGGGAACTGTTCGGTCCTGATACACCCATTCTGACAATTTTTGATTTTGCTGGTTTTAATCGCTGCACTAGATCAGCAACAATAGGAGAATCCGTTCCAGCACTACCTGTAAAGAGACTAGCTAAACCACCAGAAACCCTGCCACCGTTTGGAATCCATACAAAATGAGAAGGTTTGAATTTAAATAGCTGACCGGATTTTATTGCCGTTTGTTTGGGTGATTGACCACCCGTTGTTGCGCAACCTGAAAGGCTAAACACTAAAGCGATGATGATGACTTTTAACAATTTCATATTTATTCCCTTTGTTAATTAACGCTAGTTGCGTTGTTTCCATGAATTATATTTACACGCATTAATAATTTGTTTTTTTGTTACTTTAATTTCTCTATTCAATTAATGTCTTTTCTATCAGAGAGGGACATTCTTCATGATCTTCATCACCACATAAAAATGCATTTTTTAGAACACCAAAAGTAAAATCTACTTTTTCATAAGAAATCGGCCAATGAGGATTGGCTATTTGATCTTCCTTTGAATGAGGTCGCCACGCAAATTTCACATTAAATACAACGTCACCACTCCGTGCGTATGCAACTACATTACTTTCACCGTAAGGTGCAGCAGAACCATATTTGTTACAATAACCCGCACCCAATATGTACTCGATATTATTAAAATTTTCCGTTTTTGGTTTCGACTTAACAAATTCACTCGGACATGTCTTTTGCGCCTTATGCATAAATGCTTTAAACATAAAGTCCAATAGAGAATATCCTTCCGATTCTATTTTTTCCAATAACTCTTGTTTATTAATAAAGGAAATTCTATTCACAAATATATAACCATCTCTCCAGCTATTTACATCATCACCTTTAGGTAAGTATTCAACAAAATAATCCCCATCTGGGTCACCATCCATCCATACCACGGACCAACCAACTGGTGGCGTTATCGCTAATTGTAATCCATTTACTTCAAACAACTTTCCTTCGCTCTCGACAGAACTAGCTGGACCAGACATTAGGCCTAACAAAATCACTAAATAACTCAAAATACATTTCTTTTCCATTGCAATATCCCTATTAAACTGTTCTTAAATATATGATGCTAATTAAATTTCTTAGTACTAGCTTCATATCTTTCAATTCCTTTGATAATTAAAGCAACATGAGCGCGTTCTTTAGCGGCTTCCTTTTTATCCAGTTTTTCAATTTTCACTGACTCAATTAAATGCCTAAATATATCTTTCAAATTACTATATTCCTCATATGACGATGACTCAGTGTTCGCTAGAAAATAAAAGCTAAAGCTGTAACCCGTATCAGCTACGGGTAAAATCCATTCTTCATGTGGATACAAATAATGCTCTTTGTTAGCGCTCATTAATTTGTGACGAAAAACAATCCATTTATTTTCGTTTACACTTTCTTTTCGCCTAATAACAGTGTTTTTAAGCACTTCATTTCGAACTGGCGCAACATATGATTTTATTTTTTTAATAAGCTGAATACCTATTAACAAATTAGTTCTAACAAACCCCTGAGAACAAATTGAGTTATAACCACGCTCTTCATATTCACCTTGATTGTTAACTTCTTTCACACTTCGAAAATATTTATCTTTCAATAAATAGCGCGCATCAATACTTCGCTCTGGATATCCATTTGTTCGTCTTTCCTGCAATGTTTTGCCTCTATATTCAAAAATACTCCCCAGCCGATTATATGATCCATACCAGGTTCCATCCTGCTCTAATTCTGGTAAGTCAATGGTGGTATATTTACAAACATCAAATCCTAGCGGCCAATCATGGCTCACTCTATATTGAGCAAGAAAATTAAATCGTTGCGTGATGTAACGGGAGTTCTTAGATATTTTCGGATCAAATGCACCTGGGTTTTTTAATATATAATCATCAATTCTATTAAAACCACAACCAGTTAATTGCAACAACAAAAAAACCACCATTATTAATCTAATCGTTTTCATATTTACAATACCCTTATTACTCTATTATTGCTGCTTCTCAAGGACCCCATTTACAAATTTTAATAATTGTACGTTCCCTTCGAGTGTACCTTGCGGACCTCCAGTAACCGGAAATGCTACTTGCTTACTTCCAACCGCGCCTGTTCCACCACTACTGTGTGCGCTATTACTATTAAAAATAGTATCAACACCTGAACTTAATAAATCAAAAAAAGTTGTTCTTGTGGGGTTTTGTGTAAATAAGAAAACAACCGGATCATTTCCAAAATATGATGCCTTTATGTTCCCTTTTAAAATACCTATACTTCTAGCAACATCAGAAAACTCACCAGCATTCGCAGCAGAAGCAAATGAATATACTGAATTTTTATCATTATTAAATTTTCTGCCATTTTCATCCAATGTATTTGCCAAAATCGTGAAACCATTCTGTAAAGCGATACCTCCACGACTATGATCAAAAAATATAGTTGCCTTACCTACCCTGCTCCTCGCAAGTCTGTCAATTTCAATATTAGTCGCACTATAACCTATAGAACTTGCTGAATTGTAGTCTAGTAAAGCCAAAAATTTCTCATAACCGGCAACAAGAAATTCAGCTATGCGTCCACCAGATGGGGGGTTATGCAATAAATATATAGATTCAGGTTTTTTATACCCTATAACCTTATTATTTTTATTTTTTAATTCTATCAAAGGTGCATTTTGATACGCTAGTTCACCCGCTCTTTCTAAACCATTAAATATCCCATTAAAACCAATAGCAACATTTTTATTATTGTCATTAGCAAACTCTTCTTCGGAAGTTAATGTTGCTATAGCTCTTGTAGGATCCGCAATACAACCTTTGCTTACCTCTTGGCATGTTATTTTGTAAATTCTTCTACCTCCTATAATACGCTTATCATTTATTCTCGCTTCTACTTTATCCGTGATAACCTCTATCGCTTTTGAAAACTCTTCTTTAATAGTCGTCGTTGCTTGCAGCTCTATTTCTAGTTGTTTCGCATCAGTTTTAGTTAGCGCATTGCTGCTATTTTTATTGGTTAGGACATCTTTATTTATATTGGCAATGGTAGTTTCTGCTGACTCCCCAGTAAGTATGCGCTGCTGCTCGTCGTTGGTGATTTTAATATTGTTAGTGCCAATACCACTCAACGTCGTACTTTGTTGATCGGAGGCTAAATCTGTATTAGTGACGAAATTTGAAATAATCGCTTTGGCAATTTTATATTTTCCTAGCTTACCCGAGCTTAAACTTAACCCTTTTTGTGAGGCGGTGACTTTTTCACTGTTTTCTAAACTCAATGTCGTTAGTGTGCCAGTAATAAATTTATTTTTATTTCCAATCTTAGCCTGTTCGGTGCTTGCGATAATGGCACTGTCTAAATGGGTGTTGCCTTGTACATTAATTTGAAAGCCTTCGTCACCAGTAAGAATGGCTGACTGTTCGGTAACGCTTTTAAAATCTGCGTCAACCTTACTTTGACTTGTGTTGATGCTTCCTGAAAGGATGCCACCGCCTAACTGTACGCTAAGAGATAGCCCTTTGGTCTTTTGTTTAGATTTATATGTGCTGGTTTCTTGCAAACTCACAATCGTTAAACTGCTACCAATATTCGCTGTCACTTGTTCGGCTTGTACCACTGCGCCGCGCAATATTGTGTCTTTACCTGAAATCAAGCCAATACCGTTTCCTGCACTGATTCGGGTATTAGTGAACGTAATATCTTTTCCATTAGAACGTCCGCTTCCCTTGCTTATGCTAGCGTTAAGGGAAGGTCCACTGCTGCCAAAACTTGCGCCAATGCTGGCTCTACTTGATGAGTTTTTGCTATTTAATGTCGAAATGTTTCTTGCTGCTATTAATTCAATATCTTTTTTCGCTTGCAAGACCACATTATTACCCGCACTGATCTGGCTGCCCTGAACACGAATACCCTCATGTTCGCCCGTTGCATTAAGAATAATATTATTCCCAGCCGATAACGTGCTACTCGCAGCGGTCACACTGTTTTGCACCGACTTACTTTGTCTTTTAGAACTGCCAAGGCTAACACTAATGTTAATACCACCCACCTTATCCGCTAAGGTTGAAGTATCTGCTGCTTTATCTCTCGCGTCATCACCTGTATTGGTGTCTTTGGCTGCACCATTACCTGCGTCAATCGCATCACGCGCAACTTTTGCTAGCCGTGCTTCGATAGCTTCTTCCCCATTCCATATAGCAAGCAGCTTAGTGGTCGTTGCTAATTTTTTTAGGCGACTGTCTTTTACGCGTTTACGTGCGGTATTAACTCGCTTCACTGTTTGCAATGTTGATAAAACAGGGTTAGTGATCGACACGCTCAAACCTGATTGTTTAAACTTTGTTTCAATTACCGTTTTAGATGTGTTCTGGGCAGATTCAATAGTGATGTCTTTAGCAGTAACCGTAATATCACCTTGCGCCGCTGTGACACGACTACCTGTTTGGATAAAATCGCCACCGGCTGACAAGTTAATATTGCCTTTAAGACTACCGACACTACTCGCCGCTACACTCGCTACTTGATTACGCGTATCTGTATTGAGTTGTTGCGTACCAATCGTAAAACCAAATCCACTTGAACTAAAGATCCCGCTCTTTTTCTTCTCACGCAGGTTGAGTTCAAGCCGTGTATCTATACCCGCATTAATGTTGAGTTGTTTTTGCGCTGTAATGGTCACAGAATCTGTCGCAACCACATCACTCGCTACAACATTAATATTGTTCCCTGCCTGAATAATTACCTGCTCGGCACTGATTACACTGCCTTGTGCTGTATTTTCTTGCACTGTATCTCGCCGAGTACGAATCGTTGATGATAAAAACCCACGACTTTTATTTTTAACACCTTCATCCAAACTGCGCTTTTCACGGCCTTCAGATAATTGAATGTTATTAGCCGCTGTCAGCGTGATACCTGCCTGTTCGCTGCTTAAATTTACCGCCTTGGTATTGATGTTATTCCCTGCTGTAAGTGTAATGCCACCCGTAGTGACAATTGTACTGCCCACGTCACCCTCACGACTTTCTTTGCGAAAGTTATTGGCATCATGCACCACGGCTTGGCTTAATGACTCCGTTACCGTACCGAGGTTAATACTGTTGCCTGCGGTGAGCTGGGTGCTGCCGTTTTCAACACGGTT
>CAZIWG010000024.1:28109-35599 GCA_964542925.1 uncultured Granulosicoccaceae bacterium
ACTTGTTGTTCGATGAGTAACACCACGTCACTAGTGAGTTGTGCCATTTGTGTGGCGGTAAGCGCAATACCTGGTTGCAGGTTAAAGTCTTGTACTGCAGTGATGCCGGCATTAAGCAAATCGCGGTATTGGGTTTCTTCATCCACATACCCACCTAAGAAACGTCGCCCAGTCAGTTGCGCAATCTGTTCACGCACTAATTGTTGTTCATAAAAACCATCACCCAGGCGTTTTTGGCTAAGTGATGGATCAAAAAACAACTGGTCTAAGACAAACGCTGACGATAAAAATTCACGTAGGTTAGTAAAATGCGGGTTAGTTTCAATTAAGAACGTTACACTTGAATCCGGTGTTGCTCGGAACAATGCACTGTTGAGTAACGGTACCTCGGTGCCAGAACCAGCCACGTTCGCTCCGCCTTCAAAATCTGCCTGATTCAAGTCAGTGGACTCAAGCTGTGCAGCCGGCGCATACGCACTGCGTCGTACTCGTGTGGCATCGCGACCTTTTCGGTTACGGCGAGTAAAGGTGGTGAGCGTGCCATTTTCTATCGTGATGCGCTGGCCTGCAGTTTCAGTGTTAATAAGATTCTCTAAATCAGCCGTGAGTACCCCGCCGGCTAATACGCGACTGTTATCATTTATGAGCGTATCGGCGGTAATACGGATATCGCCACCCGCGGTAATTTGTGCTGGTGACGAACGCACAATGCGGGTTTCAGTGACACGGCGCGTATAGTCAAATTGATTATAGGCATCATCTTCCCCTTCGGGTGTCACTAAAAAATTTACATCATCATTTCTATCAGGGCGTAGACTGACTTGGTTTGGACGGTAGCGATTGGGTGATCCAACGAGAGCAAACTCCTGAACTTGTTCATTACTGGTTTGGACTTGTTCAGTTGCAAAATCTTCATTGGTGTTATTGATAGTGTTGGCAGTGATGTCGATGTCACCACCGGCATCCACAATGCCACTGTTGTTGTTCAGCGTATCTCCATCAATGGTGATGTCACCACCACTGTATAAAATTGCATCATCACGGTTAGTGAGTGTTTGTACGGTAATATTTAACTGCTTACGTGCAGCAATCACTGCCGCGGTGCCATCCTGCTCACGGTTTTCAAGCGTGTCCACATCTAGATCAATGTCGTCGCCAAACAAGGCACCCGTACCAATATTAGTGAGCGTTCCATCACTCTTAATGGACAGCGTTTTGCCCGCGGCAATCACACCGGTATTGTTGGTGTCATCGCTTGTGTTGAGGACAATATCGGTGCTGGCGGTCATTTGACCGGTGTTAATTATTTTTCCGTCCGTGGTAAGGGTAAAGCTGCCAGCACTAGCGCCAATGCTACCTGCATTGCGTACGCCCACTCCTTGCTCCGTGCCGATAAGACGTATTTTACCCGCGTACATGCCGCCCAGCTCGCTGACATCAATCGCAAACGTGGGTGTGTCGCCGTCACCGGCTATCGGCGTGACGGTTGTGTTGCTGACATTCACATTGTTCGCGCCAGTGGTGACACGCAAGTCTGTCGCAAAAATACTTGCATTAACTTTCACCGCGCGGGCAATCACGTCAGTGAAATTAGTTTGGTTACTACTTAAACCGTCACCTTCAATATTGATAACGCCGCGACGTACCACATAACCTTCTAGGTTGCCGCCGTTGAACACCGGTGTGCCGGTGGTCAAGGTGGCGCGATTGGCATTGATAAAGCCACAGCCATCACAGGTAATGCCTGCGGGGTTAGCGACAATCACTTGCGCGCTGTCGCCGGCGACTTCTAAAAAGCCGCGCAGTTGGCTGGGGTTATTCGAATTCACTTCGTTTAAAATCACACTTGCTGTGCCAGTGGCAAGATTAGGATTTCCTAAAATTAAACCACCGAGTTGAGTTTGAGTAATAGTGCGGGCGTTGTTTAAAATTGCTCCTTGGCTGTCGACATCAAAACGGCTGAAGGTGTTGCGGGATACCCTCGATGCATTCGGGGTAGTGATGTTGATTTGAGGAATGCCGTTGGCGGTGTTGGTGACATCCGCTTGTTGGTGCAGTGGGGCATTAACATCGGTGATGATGTCAGCATGTACAACAGGCACTATCAATGCGCTAGTGCCCAAGGCAAGTGAAGTAAACACCGACAATGTGTTTAATTTTGCAAAACAAGTACCGCTGGATCCACGGTGTTGTGGTTGATGTCCAGCACGGCGAGACACGCTCGAATGCGCGGTGACGATTTCACTCACCACCATCATGACACCACGGGCTTTATTGAAAATAACGCGATAAATATTTTTATTCATATTGCATCCTTGCAAGTATTCCTTTCTATCTAAATTTAAGCTTGTTGCTGAAAATTGGGAGACGGTGCAACAGGATGCGCTTTAAACCATTGGCGTGCCTGCTTAGAAGAATATCGGTGACCATGAAAATTTTGCACACGCAACCCTTTTTCATAACCACGGTGATATAACGAACGCGCATACGTTTCAGTGAATAACGTCTGCGTCATGATACGATACATTTTGTGTGTATGACCAAACGGCGCAACCCAATCAAAAAACCAAATTCGGTTGCCGCTTTGCCAATCTTTCAATGGCATCATTTCAGGTGGATTATCTAAGTATCGTGCCTCAGCCATCTCATTCATTTCAGCCCAAGTTAAAAAGAATACCGGCTTGCCCTTCTCAACCGCCAAAACAAACTGGCCTAATTTAATTGCAGGTAAAAGCAGGGAGGGTAAATCTTTTAAGCTTATTTCTTTATGCGTATCTGACTGAATCCATAGCCATACGGCAGAACCTAATACCTCGGCTTCATTGAACTTGCCACCTAACTTCGCTGGGGAAAGTAGATCAATCCCTTGAATATTCATACATCCCTGTCCTTTTAAACTTTGCTTCGACATTCCTTGCCGATAAATTCATTCATCCATAAACATCGTCTTGCAGGAGCAAAAATGCATAAAAAAACATTCATCACAAACATATTTTATGTAAGTCCCCACCCACGATGTGGATTGTAGTCCTCTTAAAACACTGTTTGCAATGCTTGCAAATTGCAGTGATTCTTGTTATTTAAGGTGCAAAATGGAATTGATTTGTTTTTTGTATGGGCTTTAAATAACAAACAAGGATTGCTCGACACATTCATTTAAAATGTGCATCGCCGCTGCGATGCTGTCGAACCGGAAGGTTCTCATCAAGCTCCCAAACCCATAAGCAACAATCACTTACAACACATAACAATAATCAAATCATTTACTTAATTTTATTTTTGTATTGTCGTTTATTGTTACTTTTTGTAATTTTTTACCTTCAAGTGTCCCGCTAGTGCCCCATCTCTTACATTTCAACTAATTTTTAAACTAAAGATTCAATAATTGAACCACTTACTCATACTTCGTATTCAGCATCTTGAATTTTCAAGATCCTTATTTGCAAACAGTGAATTGATTATTTTTATAGCTGAATTTTATCTTTGATAACTCTGACATACCTATAATTGCAATTTCTTCTTTTCCCGTCTTAGTGTAGTCACCCTTTAGTGTTTTAGAACGAGCTAAAAAACTTCTTGCTTCTTCGCTAACATATCTAGAGGTTTTATCTGTTATAGCAACTTCAACATCATCAAATTCAACTCCTAAAAATGAAAGTTTAGATATAACAGTTGTTAGAAACTCCTTATCCCCTGCACCCGTTGTGAACATTTTCTTTTGTTTCTTGCTATAAATACTAATTCCATCAGAAATACTTTTAGGTATAAATGAATTCGTCGCACCCGTATTAATAATAGCAGGAAATTTTAAACTCCCTCTTGGCCCCTCAGCCATTGCCGTCACTTCTATCAATTTATTCTGACTTAATTCAATTATTTTACAATCATCAGCAAATACAAAAACAGGAAATAGAAATAACATCCAAGCTATATAAGCATTAAGTTTCATATGGAGCTCCACCATTATGTTAATTACCTTACGGTTTCTATCACGAACATTACATATAACTCATGAATTTACATCCTGATACAAATACTGCTGAAACCCAATAAACACTTTCCTAATCGACGACACATCACCCAATGAATCAGTCGCTTCTCTCACAGCATGGTATTTCAATTCAAGCAGATCAGGTAACTTATCTTGATCAAGCTCACCAACACCTTCTTTGATGTATTGATCCAATACAAAGCTTAGAAATTCTTGTTGTTCGTAATCATAATGACTACCAATCTGGGTTTTACTTCCTAATGCGCGTTCTTCACGGGTCATTGGGCTTTTAGTAAATGCGATATAAGCCAATACGTCATATAAATCGCTTTTCTCTGCATCAATCAATCGGCCTACTTCAACTAACTGCTCTTTACCGTAGCCTTTCTCTTCCAAACCAGACAATAGCCGCTTACGCGTATCGGGCTTACTCCATAGGGCGCGTAATTCATCTTCATCCTTAAAGAGATCTGGTAAATCACCGTAAAGTCGTTTAATAAACTCAGTTGCCGACATCGGTTTACCATCAGGGTCCCAAAAGGTCGTCGCCAGCATGTGTTGTATAGTAAGTTCTTTACCGTCCGCTAATTTGATTTTAATCTTCTTCTCACAAATACATGGTGCTTCACCGCAGTTTTTACATGGCTCTGGTGGTACAGGCTCACATTCGCACGGTAACTGCCCACATATTTTACATGGCTCTTGCGGTCTTGTTTCGCAAATACAAGGGCTGTTAGCACAACGCTTACACGGTTCAGGCTCGAGTGGCTCACCATCCCATTCTTCATCATTAAAATGCTCGTAGGCTTTCACATAATCATAAACAGTGAAGTAGTCCTTGCCATCAAACAGTCGCGTACCTCGACCAATAATTTGTTTAAACTCAATCATCGTTTTTACGGGGCGCATTAAAACAATGTTACGAATATTACGCGCATCAACGCCCGTAGAGAGTTTCTGAGATGTTGTTAATATGGTTGGAATATAGTCTTCTCGTTATCCTGAAAAACCCGTAACCAACGCTCTCCTTCGGTGCCATCGTTGGCTGTGACACGCACACAATAATTTGGGTCAGTGCTGGTTTTGTATTGATTGATTAAGTCTCTCACAGCTAAAGCATGTTCCTGCGTGGCACAAAACACGATAGCCTTTTGGCCCTGGTCAGCTGAGTCCATATACAATTTTACGCGATAGGCTTCGCGTTGTTTAATCTCAATCACACGATTAAAATCATCTTCTGTATAACGCTTACCCTTCTCAACTTCACCCTCAATCAAGGTGTCATCCGAGGTATAAACATAATCATCTAAAGTCGTGGCAATTTGCTTCACTCTGAATGGCGTTAAATAACCATCGTTAATACCTTCCTTCAGTGAATAGATATAAACCGGATCACCGAAATAAGAATAGGTATCCACATTCCCTTTTCGCTTAGGTGTTGCGGTTAACCCCAGTTGAACGGCTGGCGAGAAGTAGTCCAAAATACCGCGCCAGTTACTTTCATCATTTGCGCCACCACGGTGACACTCGTCAATAATAATGAAATCAAAAAAATCTGGGGGATAATCACCAAAGCTAGGAGCAGGGTTACCATCATCATCTGTTCCTGACATGAAAGTTTGGAAAATTGTAAAAAAGACACTGCCATTCTTTGGCACCATGCCTTTCTTGCGGATCGTTTCAGGATCTATTCTGACCAAAGCATCTTCAGGGAACGCTGAAAAAGAATTGTAGGCTTGATCAGCAAGAATATTACGATCTGCCAAAAACAGAATTCGAGGCCGACGGCTTGGCTCAGCATCACGCTTCCAGTCTTTCAAGTTCCAGCGACTATGAAATAGCTTCCAAGCTAACTGAAAAGCAATAAAGGTTTTACCTGTGCCTGTTGCAAGCGTTAACAGTATTCTGTCTGTGCCTTCGGCAATGGTTTCGAGAGTTTTATTGATAGCATTGTGTTGGTAGTAGCGTGCTTCCCAGCTACCACTCTTGTCTTCAAACGAAATTTCAGCAAAACGATCACGCCAACTGTTAACCTTAGCAAAAATCTCATTCCACAATTCATCGGGGCTTGGGTAAGCCGTGACATAACCTTCTTGCCCCGTTTCCATATCAACACGGTAAATACCTTTACCATTGGTGGAATAAGCAAAACGAGATTGGAGTCTTTCGGCATAGCGTTTAGCCTGAGCAAGCCCTTCAGTATCAGGCAAACCTACTCTCTTTGCCTCGATAACTGCCAGCTTTTGACCACGGTAAACCAACACATAATCAGCAATATCCTGCTTACTACGTTTGCCCGCACCAATAAGGCGACCTGGCGCAATCATTTCACGCCTTACGCGGCTACCATCCACTTTGCCCCAGCCAGCTTCTGCTAATACTGGGTCAATCAGTTCAGCGCGGGTCTCGGCTTCATTTAGGCCTACTTGACTCATTTATTATTGTTCCCTCAATACCCCGCAATTAGTGGGCGTACTAGGGCTTATTATAGGCATAACTTGGGTATATAAAACCCAGAAAACACAAAAGAATGAAGGTGAAACGCTGAATTAACGGCGTTATTTGGCAGAATGTGCCCTTTTGATGATATCAAGCTGTCTATCGGTCGCTTTTTTCAAGACGTCAGTGTACACACGCTTTTTCTCGCCTGAAGAGGCTTCGCGAATGAACTCACCGAATGCGGTGGTTTTAACTGTTTTTGATTTTGAAAATAAATACATAATATTAAACCTAGACTAGACCTAGCAGCTTCTCAAGGTCGGCGGGAGTATAATTTTCCGGCACATGATTGTCAATTTGATCAACCCCCGCTTTATAGAGCTTATGAGAGTTATCGGTATTCTTAACTAATAAATCAACCTTAATTTCTGTACCGAATTTATCCTTGAGCTGATTAACTACATTCCTTGCAGCGAAGTACTGTTGAATAAAATGCTCTGGCTTAATGCCGCGCCCTTCAACCATCTCTCGGCTCTTTACAAATTCCCATGCCAAAGCAGGTTCCTGATAAACATAGATGATTTGTACCACTCTGCCTTTTTCCAAGGAGCGGGAAATATTTTTCTCTGCAATATTATAATGGCTCAGAGTCCCATCTAAGACAAAGGTTTGTTTTTGTTTTAATGCTAAGTCGT
Source organism: uncultured Granulosicoccaceae bacterium (assembly GCA_964542925.1). Taxonomy (GTDB): domain Bacteria; phylum Pseudomonadota; class Gammaproteobacteria; order AKS1; family AKS1; genus Sulfuriflexus. The sequence continues at coordinate 35,235 of CAZIWG010000024.1, forward strand.
GTATTTTTTCTACTAATATCGAAACGCCCTTTTGAAATAACCATGAGTTATCACCCGTGTACGCAGGAAATTCATGTCGCAATTCATCCGGATCAATACGTAAAATTTCTGCGCCGCTTTCCTCAACTTTAGCCAACAATTCAATGGATGCTTCTGTTTTACCTGCCCCTGGCGATCCGGCCATAAATACCGACACAGGATTTTCTTCTGGCACAAACCGAGTTTTGTCTGTCAGTTTCTTAGCAATGACTTTTTTGTTTTTACGTGCAAAAGCTAATGCTTCTTCTTGAATCGCTTGCTCTTCAGCAGTTAACTTCATATTAGTGCAGCTCACCAGCGAAGGCTTTTTGTAGGATGGATTGTTT
>CAZIWG010000025.1:0-2951 GCA_964542925.1 uncultured Granulosicoccaceae bacterium
TATACAGTCGCAGCTTCCCTTCGCTGATGTTAGTCAGTTCAGGTACTAAGAGTATTTCTCAACGATGTTTGTAATAAGCACCGTACCCCTAGCCGAAGCGCCATAATATAGGATGCTAGGCGCTAGTACCAGCTATGCCGCTAAAGCCCTTATTAATTATAGACTTATGGTTTCAGAGGATGCTTTGGCTCCAATACGCTTGGCGCGTAGCCTATGCGCCCATAAGCATTTCCATTGCTGTAGTGCTTGCCTGACAGAGCGAAACTTCATACTCTCTTGACCGCGATAAGAACCGCATAACGGGGATAATAAGAATGAACAATCCAGCACATCAATTGGCTCGCCATAATATGGTGGTACAACAAATTCGCCCATGTAATGTATCTAACGATAACTTACTGGAACTGCTTGAAACGATGCCTCGTGAAGCCTTTGTCCCTGCTGATTGCGAAAACCTCGCGTTTGCCGATACTCAAATTCCATTGGGTCATGGACAAAGCATGATGAAACCCATCATTGAAGCGAATATGCTCCAAGCTCTTGATGTGCAGCCAACTGAAACGGTATTGGAAATTGGTACCGGCAGCGGTTTTGTCACTGCCTTGTTAGCTAAATCTGCACGGCATGTATTCAGCATTGAAATTATCCCCGAACTCAGTGCTGCCGCGGCACACAACCTTGAACAACAAGGCATTGTGAATGTCACCTTAGAAGTCGGTGATGCCAGCAATGGTTGGGATGAACACAAGCCTTACGATGTTATTGCAGTAACCGGCTCTTTACCTGTGCTAGAAGAGCGTTTCCAACATTGCCTCAAAGTTGGTGGTCGTTTATTCGTTATTATTGGCGAAGCACCCGCAATGGAAGCGGTGTTAATAACCCGCATTTCAGAGGGTGAATGGCAATACAAATCCCTATTCGAAACTGATATCGCCGCACTGCAAAACGCCCCTGCACCAGAACACTTCGAATTTTAAACAGCTACTGAATTTTTCGGTATAATCCTAGCTCACGATGTTATGTCGTGGATGAGGATAAGTATGCGACCAGAACCTGCAGAGCTGGTTTAGTAAGTTGCCCTGACACTGGAAGAGCCAGTAATGAAACTCGTAGAGGTTCTAAGTGCAAGAATTTAGTGCTACGCAATTACAGCAGTTTTTAAAGTGTAATAACACCGATCCCCTTTTACTCGATGTGCGGGAAGAATGGGAATTTGATCGTTGTCATATTGATGGTTCGGTGCTGGTACCGATGGGGCAAATCCCTAGCCAGATTAACGAACTTGATCCCGATCGTGAAACAGTAGTAATTTGCCATCATGGAATTCGTAGTCGGCATATTGGTGTTTATCTTGAACGCGAAGGTTTTGAGAAGGTGATTAATCTTAGCGGTGGTGTTGATGCGTGGGCAAAAGATGTTGATCCCAACATGGCTATTTATTAAGGATGAGAAAATGAGTTTACGATTCGTTTCTGGTTTATTCGTTGCAACATTGCTATTGCCTCAATCTGTCTATGCGGGTGGATTGTTAGATAATTATTTACTAGCTCGTGATAACGATCCACAACTAAAAGCAGCCGAGGCAACACGGCTTGCGCAAAATGAAACCAAATCACAAAGTATTGCCCTCTTACTGCCCAATATTTCATTTCGCGGTAATACCGACAAAGTCAGTTCAGAAACCACCAACAGTAACTTTTTCCCTGCAGTCAAAGAAGATTACAGCAGTAAAGGTTACAGTCTTAATATTACTCAAGCTGTTTATCATCACGATTACTGGGTGGGGCTTCGTCAAGCCGATGCAACCGTCGCGCAAGCCGAAGCGGATTATGGTGTCGCTAAACAAGAACTCATGGTACGTCTTGCCAGTAGTTATTTTGATTTACTCGCAGCGCAAGATAACCTTGATTTTGCCAGAGCTGAAAAACAGGCAACTACCCGTCAACTTGAACAAGCTAAACAACGTTTTGAAGTGGGCTTAATTGCCATTACCGATGTGCATGAAGCACAAGCACAATATGATTTAACCGTTGCACAAGAAATCAGTGCCGATAATTTGTTGGCTAATGCGCGTGAAGCCTTGCAAGAAATTACGGGGCAATATGAGCAAGCCCCCTTATCTCTGAAAAAAGAAATTCCATTAATCAGCCCTGAGCCTAGTGATATTGAAAAATGGGTAAAACAAGCCACACAACATAATTTAAATTTAAAATCAGCACAATTTGCCAGTGAAGTCGCTAGTGAAGAAATTAATCGACAGCGTGCAGGGCATTTCCCTACTCTCGATATTGTTGCAAGTCGCACCAACCGTGATACGGGTGGTTTAACCGGCCGCATTAATGATACCGATACGATTTCATTACAACTCAATGTGCCACTGTTTGCCGGCGGTGCGGTCAATTCACGCACAAGACAAGCGGCGTATCGTGCCGATGCAGCAAAACAAAATTTAATTCAGGCTCGTCGCACAGTGATGCGTCAAACGCGTAATGCCTATTTAGGTGTGATGGCAGAAATTAGTCGCGTTAAGGCGCTAAGACAAGCGGTTATTTCTACTGCCAAAGCCAATGAAGCGACTCAAGCCGGTTTTGAAGTGGGTACACGTACTATTGTCGATGTGTTGGTCAGTCAACGGGAGTTGTTTCGCGCTAAACGCGACTATGCCCGTTCACGGTATGATTACATTTTGAATACTTTTCGTTTGAAGCAGGCAGCAGGGTCGTTGGCACAAGCAGATATTAGTGCCATTAATAAGTGGTTTAAGTAACCTGAAAAATTCCCGTCATTGCGAGCGAAAGCGAAGCAATCTTGATGGTTAGGCAGTAAATCTTAGAGATTGCTTCGCTTTCGCTCGCAATGACGGATGTTCTTTTTCAAGCAATAAAAGACCTTTAATTTCTAATAATTAACTTCTAATAATTAACTTCTAATAATTAACTTCTAATAATTAA
>CAZIWG010000025.1:3051-34287 GCA_964542925.1 uncultured Granulosicoccaceae bacterium
TTCTAATAATTAACTTCTAATAATTAACTTCTAATAATTAACTTCTAATAATTAACTTCTAATAATTAACTTCTAATAATTAATTTCTCTACGAGAACCAATAACCGCTCCATCGCACCGCGGTTTCGTTGCACCACGGCATAGGCATTTTCGCCACGTTGTGTACGTAAGCTTGAATCGTTGAAATAATCTAGTACGGTTGCTGATAGTTGCTCACTGTCATCAACCATTTCCAGTGCTTCGCTTTCGCGTAACATACGTGTGACTTCTGAGAAGTTATATAAGGACGAACCCATAATAACGGGTAAGCCTAAGGCGGCGGCTTCAATGGGATTTTGCCCGCCTGTTGATACTAAACTACCACCCACAAAAGCCACATCCGCGGCGGCATACATTAAGGTGAGATCGCCCATGGTGTCACCAATATAAATATCAATATCACTACTACAAGGACGATGTTTACTTCGACGCTGTACATTAAAACCGCGTTTCTCACACAGCGTAGCGACACTATCAAAACGTTCAGGATGTCTTGGTACAAGGACTAACAACGATTCTGGGCGGTCATGACAAACTTTGGCAAAGGCATCGAGTATTTGCTCATCTTCTCCTTGCCGGGTACTCGCAGCGATCCAGATACTCCTATCCACGCCCCAGTCACGTCGCAACACTTCACCTTGTTCTTTAATGCTTGCAGGCAGATGCATATCAAACTTAACGCTACCCGTCACATGCATGACTTCAGTTCTAGCGCCTAAGCCAATAAGTCGTGCACCATCACTTTGAGACTGTGCTGCAACTAGATCAATTTGGCTCATAACATCGTGCATGAAACTACCTAGTTTGTCGTAACCTTTTGCTGAGCGCTTTGACATACGCGCATTAGCAAGCACAACAGGGATTTTTGCCTGTTTACAGGCATGAATAATATTCGGCCAGATTTCTGTTTCCATAAAAATAGCAATTGATGGTTTCATGGCAGAAATAAAACGCCTAACACCACACGGCACATCGTAAGGAATATACACATGCATGACCTCTTCGCCCAAGGTTTCTTTAATGCGTGTTGAACCCGTGGGCGTGGTGGTGGTAACTAAAATAGGATGCTCTGGGAAACGTTCTTTTAGCTTTTGTATCATCGGCAAAGCTGCTTGTGCTTCGCCAACCGATACGGCATGAATCCAAATAGGATTATCTCTCACTTCAATGTCGTAAAAACCGAAGCGTTCAGAAATACGATCTCGATACGCTGGCGCACGCCGACCACGCCAATAGAGGTACACCAAATAAAGAGGAGTTAGTAAATAAAGAACCGCACTGTAAATATGTCGAGACATAAAATCAGCGTTCTACTTGTCGACATTCAACCACTGCATGTATTCCTTTACGCCTTGCTCGACCGTCTTAAATTCTTTGTCGTAGCCTGCTTCGCGCAATTTAGTGATATTGGCTTCCGTAAAGCTTTGGTAGCAACCTTTAAGATGATCCGGGAACGGGATGTATTCAATATGTCCTTTACCATGATGCGCAATAACGGCATTCGCGACATCATTAAATGATTGTGCTTTACCTGTGCCAACATTAAAAATACCTGATACTTTTGGGTTATCCATAAACCATAGGTTCACATCAACTATATCGCTGATATAAATAAAGTCCCGCAACTGTCCGCCATTATAATGACCATCGGTGCCTTCAAATAACTTAGGATTTTCTCCTGCATTAATTTGATTATTCAAATGGAATGCGACACTCGACATGCTACCTTTGTGCTGTTCACGTGGGCCATACACATTGAAATATCTGAAACCCGCAACTTGAATTTTTATCTTATCGAGATACTGGCGAATGTATTGGTCAAATTGAAATTTTGAATAACCGTACATGTTCAGTGGCTCTTCGTTCTCTCGGTCTTCTACAAAGACACTTCCACCACCATAAACGGATGCGGAAGATGCATACAAGAATGAGGCCTGTTGTTCTACACAGTAATGGAACAATGATTTTGAGTAGTCATAATTATTATGCATGACATAACGACCATCCCACTCTGTTGTAGAGGAACACGCGCCTTCATGAAAGATGGCATCTATCTTACTGCCAAAATTATCGTTCACTTTTACCGCCCCAAGGAAATCATCTTGATCCATGTAGTCGGCAATATCACAGTCAACGATGTTGCGAAATTTTTTACCATCGGTAAGGTCATCAACCACGATAATGTCAGTACGACCGCGCTGATTAAGGGTTTTAACAATATTACTACCTATAAAGCCGGCACCGCCGGTAACAATAATCACGTTAAATCTCTCCGAATACTTTCTACGATGCGCGTAGTTGATACGCCTTCTTCATAATCCAATACAATCACTTCACCACCTTGTGCTTGCACACAACTGCCGCCGGCAATGTCTTCCGGGCGATAATCACCGCCTTTAACCAATACATCAGGTAGTAATTTACAGATTAAGCGTTCAGGGGTGTCTTCGCTAAAGGGGACGACCCAATCAACACAGCCTAAACCAGCAAGTACAGCCATGCGCTGTTCAAGTGGATTAATAGGACGTTGCTCGCCTTTAAGCCGGCGGACTGAATCATCATCGTTCACCGCAATAATGAGTCGATCACCGAGTTTTCTTGCCGCTTCTAAATAACCAACATGACCTGCATGCAAAATATCAAAACAACCATTGGTCATGATAATGCGTTCTCCATGATCACGGGCATCTTGCATTACCTGTAATAAACTATCTTCATCAATTCTGCCCATATCAATCGACTGCTGACTTTGCAGTACACGACGAATTTCACTGACACTGGCGGTGGCTGTACCGAGTTTACCCACAACGATACCTGCCGCAAGATTGGCAACTTGCATCGCTTGTTCTGAATCTTGTCCGGCAGCAATACTTGCAGCAAGTCCGGCAATCACCGTGTCACCGGCACCCGTCACGTCATATACTTCACGTGCTTGTGTGGGTAGATGCACAGGAGATGCATTACTACGTAATAAGCTCATGCCTTTATCGCTACGTGTTACCAACAAGGCATCAATATTCATACTCTGACAAAGTGCTTCGCCTCGCTTCACTAAATCTTCTTCATCCACGCACTGTCCTGCCACCGCCTCAAACTCTGATAAGTTCGGTGTAATAAGACTCGCACCACGATAAGGTGAAAAATCTTGTCCTTTCGGATCAACGAGCACCGGTTTATTGGCACTTCGAGCATGTTTAATAAGATCCGGCGCACCGGCTAATGTGCCTTTACCATAATCAGATAAAACAATAGCATCGGCATCCACTAGATAGGACTGATATTGTTTCAATAAATCTGCTTGATCAAATTCGGCAAAACTATCTTCAAAATCAAGCCGAATTAATTGCTGATGACGACTCAATACCCGCAATTTAGTGATCGTCGGCAAACCATTCATGCGTACGAAATGACACGCAACACCTGCTGCTTCCAATGTTTGTTGCAAGCTATCTGCTTGCTCGTCATCACCCGTCACGCCCACTAATGTGACACGGGCACCCAATGCAACAATATTTAAAGCAACATTCGCTGCACCACCGGGGCGTTCTTCGGAATCGACAACGCGCACCACAGGGACTGGAGCTTCCGGTGAAATCCGTGAGGTATCGCCATGCCAATAGCGATCCAGCATAATATCGCCGATCACGAGTACGTGTGCGCTAGAAAAATCAGGTAAACTTAGTGTCATGTTTGTCATATAATTTCGCATATAATAGCACAGCCGTGAGATGATTCATGGCTACAAATTGACTCAAGAATCAATACACACGGAGGGTTTAAGTAAAATTGCAATGTTAAGCAGAATAGCCCCTCTAGAATACCTAGGTCGAATATCATTGTGAGCGCTTCTTTCCAATTTAAGGCACGTCAATTCACACAGCCTCGTTACTGGTCTCTTTGGCTTGGCTTAGGTGTGATGCGGCTGATTGCCTTGCTACCCTACCGTTTACAAATGGCTATTGGCGGTCTATTAGGCTGGTTCATGTTCACCACGCTCAAGGAACGACGCAACTACGCTCGTATTAACCTTGAACTATGTTTCCCGGAAATGAGCCCCACCCAGCGGCAAAACCTACTTAGAAAACATTTTGATTCACTGGGTAAAGGCATGATCGAAACGGCCATTGCTTGGTGGACACCGGCTAGCCGCTTAAACAAGTTACAAGATGTTGATGGACTCGAACATTTTGATGCCGCATTAGCCAAGGGCAAAGGCGTGATTTTGCTTGGTGCTCATTTCACCACCCTTGAAATTGGCGTGCGACTATTAGCACTGCATCGTTCCTATCGTGCCATGTACCGAGAGCATAATAATCCTCTCTTTGATGCCATTATGCGTAAACGTCGTGAAAGCTACCTTGATCTGACTCATGAAAGAAAAGATGTACGCGGCACGCTACGTAGCCTGAAAGATAATAAAGTCATCTGGTACGCCGCCGATCAAGATTACGGTCGCCAACATAGTGTGTTTGCGCCCTTCTTTGGTGTCCCTGCCGCACTGATAACGGCCACGGCACGACTTTCAAAATTATCCGGGGCACCGGTGGTACCATTTTTTCAAACTCGCCGTGAAGATGGCAGTGGTTATGATTTAAAATTATTGCTGCCACTTGAAAATTTTCCTTCTGACGATGATGTAAAAGATGCCACTGCGATTAATCATGTAATAGAAGAAGAAATTCGATTACAACCCGCTCAATACTTATGGGTACATCGTCGCTTTAAAACCCAACCGGAAGGAATGAAACGCCCTTACCCGCCGCGTAAACGCCGCAAGCGTCGAAAGAAGGAAGCACAATGATTCCAACACGGCGTAGTGCCCATGTTTTTCATGGAGAAAAAGTTTGGTATGCCGATGATTGGCAAGAAGCATTATCTGAAACAGGTATTGCCGAAGGCGATAACTGGGCACGGCTTTGTCCAGGTGAATTTATTTCAGGTGGTTCGCCCATTACTAACTGTTATCGCGTTGAACTTGGCAATGGTGAAGCCGTTTATTTTAAGCGTTATGTTTATGATAAACCACGCCCACAATTTTGGATGATGCCCTCTAAAGCGGCAGTTGAAGTATTCAGTTACCACTTTATGAAAAAACACGGTATGCATGTTCCAGAAGTCGTGGCTTATGGTGAACAACGACACAGAGGGACATTGTTTGCTGCTTTTATTGTGACCAAAGAAATACCCGACACCATTAACTTAATTCAGTTTGCACGGGATCAATGGTTTGGCATGAGTGAACCGGAAAGGTCGGCCACTTACCAACAACTTGCTGATCGCATCTGTGTCCAAGTTAAAACTATGCACGCTGCCGGATTTTTTCATCACGATTTGAAGTGGAAAAACATTTTACTCCAGCATGATGATAATGGTTGGCATCCTATTTGGATCGATAGCCCACGCGGCGCGCATGTGCGCTTACGCAAACGCCGTTCGATTATTATTGAATTAGGCCGATTAGGACGACTTGCAGGAAATTATTTAACGACCAAACAACAGCTACGCTGGTTACATGACTATCTGGGTGCTACTGCAAGCAAACAGAATGTAAAAAAATTATATAATGAAGTAAAAGATTATCTAGACCGGCGACGTCCACCGCATCACTATGAATTACCTAAGATATAAATAAACGATTATTTAAATTTAAATATTAAAACCTTATCACCACGTTCATTTTGTGTGCGATATACAGGTTCACTACCTGCCCATTCAACTAACACTTTTTCATAGTCCTTTTGTTTCCGGCTTACTTCAATTGCCGCATAATCATAATTATCATGCACAATACCGGGGGCTTTTGATGCTCTTAAATCATATGTTAGTTTAGATATCACATTCATATTTACGGACTTATTTGCATAATAATAAAGGGAACGATCACTGGCGGCTAAGCTTTCTTGCTTGCTAATAGTTTTGCCTAACCACTGCCCTGCTTCTTTTATATAACTTTTACTCGCACCAAATGAAGTAATACCATCTAGAAACATATATACCAACATAACAATAATTAGTAGCTTGCCACGTTGTTTCCATTTTGTAGTATGCGCCTGTTTCTCCATAAAGGCAGATAAACTAAATGCTGCAGGTAGCGTAATGAGTAACGCCATCGTCATAGTGTAACGAGGTGATAAAAATGAATGGCTTAACAAAAACACAATCAGCACAAATAAATTAATGAGTAAAAAACCATTTAATAACTTCTTGTTGGTCATCGTAGTGCGTATATTTTCTGATAAGGAATTCGTTACATAAAAAAATGCAGGTATAACCCCACTAGCTGAAATTATTTTCGCAATAAGCATCATAAACAAAATAGCGAACATACTCTCAGTGCCCATATCTCTGGCACCATCTTTTAGAACTGTTTCCTCTAATAAACTACCTTTTTCAGCAATACCCATCACCATATTTTTATATGCATCTTGTAGGTAGAGTATTGGATCGGTCATTCTGCCCATTGATGTTGGCATATCTCCACCCACGGCAATATACACAATGCATATCACGAACAATAAAATTATGGGTGACCATAATAGCCATAAACTATGGATATTCTTTTTATACTCATGATTTGAAAATAACACCAACAAAGGTGCTCCTAACAAGAAAACAACACCTTCTATCCGAAACAAGGTCGCCACAATCATACTCAGACTAAAGCCAATGGCATATTTGGGGATTTTATAATGCTGATATTGAAGAAATAGATATAAAGCGGTAAAGAAAAATGCCCAATAACCAAAATCACGAATAATTTGGTCCCGGTAACCATTCATGGTGACATTGGTAACAATAAGAATTGCCGCAAATAAGGCAACTCTCGAATTTCCGCCCAGCGCTTGCGCGCAGCGCACAAACATAAAGGTAAGTAATACTTGAACTAGAACATCAACAACATAAGCCGCTGACTCAAGCGGCAAAAAACTTATTTTACTGACGGTTGCAATCAACAGCGAATAAAAAGGCCAATTATACTGCTGAATAGCAGCACTCCATTCGCCTTGAACCATTTTGGCAGCGACTTCGATATAAAGCACGCCATCACTGTTAATTAAATCGTCAGTAACAATAATCCATATTGAAATGAAAACAGTAATAATTGCCGCCATCCAAGCTGGATCGCTGGATACGCGTAATAATGCCTTTTGCTGCATGGTAATTGTTCTTTCCACCCCCTATAATTACTTACGTTTTATAGTATATTAGCTAGCAATAAAACACTATAAGTATTTGCTTATAATGAATATTTTCACTCTATATATCTTTCGGCACTAATTAATAATTAGCGGGTCAAACAACCAACACGTACTGGGCTTTAAAAGTATTACAATAGCCAGCTGCAGATGAATGGAATCCTGCATAGTTCGTGAAATACCATTACTAAGGATTTTTTATATGTTAGAAACTCGATAGGGCTATAATGAATAACTTTATTAAGAGCGTCAATTTTCAAGTTTATTTTTTCTTCATGTCTATCGTCAGTATTTATTTGGCGACATCGTTTTTAGAAAATATTCCCGCACCAACTGTTCGCGACCAACTACATGCCATCTTAATTGTTATTACATATGGCATTATTTACCAATTTCCTGCTGCCATTGCTTACTACCTTCTGAAAAAATGGAAAGTGATCGCAATCATTATTGCTGTACTTCTATCTGCTACCGCACATGTATTTATTTTTTCTGATAACCAACTCTATGACTTATATGGTTTTCATATTAATGGCTTTGTTTGGAATCTTGTTACTACAAAAGGTGGTATTGATTCTTTAGGCGCTGATCAAACAAATTATCTTTTAGTTAGTGCCTATGCAACAGGGCTTATTGCATTGCATGCAACCGCTTTATTCATCGCCTCCGTCATGCCTCGGATTTCAATAAGAAAACGAACCTTTATTACTATTTTTGTCGTTGCGACGTTGACCGAAAGAGTTATTTTTGGCTACAGCTTAGCGCAACTCTATGGCCCAGTTTTAGATCGCGGTGATGCTTTCCCTTTTTATAAACAAATGAAAATGAATTCATTTCTTAGTAAATTGGGTGTTGATGTTAAAAAATCAAAATATTTACGTGTAGCGGGAAATGATTCAACCTTAGACTATCCCAAACATGAAATAGTTTATTCTGAAAATATTCAGCCTAAAAACATCATTATACTAGTCTCCGAATCTCTACGCTGGGATATGATGACACCTAAAATAATGCCGAATCTATATCAATTATCAGAAAGTTCCTGGAATCTTTCTCAACACTATTCAGGTGGTAATGGTACACGACAAGGCATGTTTTCATTATTTTATGGTCTCTATGGCAGTTACTGGGATGCTTTTTTAAGAGCCAACCAAGGTCCTGTACTGATTGACGCTATGAATAAATATAATTATGAAAAATTTATTTATACCAGTGCCAGTTTTACTTACCCAGAGTTTAATAAAACTATTTTTGCTCGTGTGCCAAATGAATTGCTACATGAGGAACACCATGAAGAACCTTGGAAATGTGATGTAAGTAATACCACTGCTTTGATTAATGGTATTAAACAACATAACAAATCCAAACCATTCTTTGGATTTATCTTCTATGAAGAAACCCATGCCCGCTATTCATTTGACCAACGTCACGAAATAGATCATGACTACATTAAAAGTCTTAACTACTTTGGTTTATCTAGAAAAGAATTGGCTCCTCAAATAGACAGCCTCAAAGCGCGCTATATTAATGCGGCACATGGTATTGATATACAAATACAACGTATTGTATCAACACTAAAAGAAACCAATGAACTTGATAACACCATTATTATCGTTACTGGTGATCATGGCGAAGAATTCATGGAACGCTCTCGTTGGGGTCATAATTCTGATTTTACCGATTGGCAGGTACGTGTTCCCATGATTATTTATATTCCCGGCAAGCAAGCAAAAATATTTACTCAACCCACCAGTCATATTGATATTGCCCCTACGCTACTTGCTGAACTTGGTATACAAAATGAGACCGCTGATCATGCTTTAGGTATTGATTTATCAAAGCCAATTAGAAAACGTAGCATTGTTGTCGCCAGCTGGACCGATATTGGCATTATCAACGAATACGGTAAATTAGTCATTCCATTCAAAACAACCACGCAACACAAAAATCTGGCTTTAGATACTGCCGATAACCCGATTAGTGCCGATACACTTATTAAGCAAATGCGCTTAACTATCCCTTCGGTGCTGGCTGATATTCGCCGTTATTATCATTAATTCATGGTATATTGCTTTTATAAAAATAAAACCATCACCAATATTTGAGCTACCACTATGTCGGCACCTGAAGTTACGATTTTATTACCCAATTACAAGACACTGGATATCACTAAGATATGTCTGCGTCTTTTGCGCAAATACACCGATACCTCGCGCATTCATGTGATTGCGATTGATAATGCTTCGGCAGATGAATCGCTGGAATATTTGCGTAGCCTCAACTGGATAGAACTGATTGAAAGACCCAAGTACGATCATGAAGGTCCGTCAGATTCTCACGCTAATGCCTTAGATGAAGCTATGCAACGTGTAACAACCCCTTTTGTGATGTCAATGCATACCGATACTTTTGTGCGCCGTGATGACTGGCTTGATTTCTTACTGAATAAAATTAAAGCTAATGAGAATATTGCCGGTGTGGGCTCATGGAAATTAGAAGTTAAACCGTGGATTAAGCGTGTTCTTAAACGTATTGAATTTAAATGGCAGAGTTTTTACTTTCCGTTAGTTGGTAAAGGTTATGGCAACCTCGAAGGGATGGGTGATAATTTCCTTTATCTACGTAGCCATTGTGCGCTTTATCGTACCGAAATTGTTCGTAAACACAGTTTATTATTTTGGGAAGATAAAGACACTGCCGGTCGTATGATGCATAAGAAATTAGTCGAACATGGCTATGAAATGAAATTTATTCCTTCAGAAATACTCATTAAATACATGGTGCACTTAAATCATGCATCAATGTTTTTAAATGAAGAGTTCAAGATCCGCAAACATAACCGCAATAAAGGCATGAATCGAATGCGTAAGGTATTTCATGATTTGAAAGCACCTGAGATTCTTAATGATGCCAGTCTAGATGCCTAAATAAAAATAATTAAATCCCTTCACTACCTACTTTTACCAGGCCAATACCAATTTTCTTACCACTCCCATCTGGACCAATAAATTCCACGGTATCGTATTTTTCTTTTAACTCAAGCCAAAAACGGTGTACATCCAAACCCGGTACATTGGGTCGATCCACAATATCGTGAAAAGCAATCAAGCCACCTGGGCGTACTAGCGGACCATACATTTCAAAATCTTGTTTCACACCTTCGTAAGTATGATCACCATCAATAAAGGCGAAATCAATATCGTGATTTAAAAAATGCTGCTTCACTTCCTCAAGGGTTTTAGTTTTATGCGAATCTGTGCGCATCAAATACATATTTTGTTGTTCGCGCGCGAATTCACTATAAAAAGGCACACGACAAGCAGGATAGGCACCACCAAAATCACCACCCGGTAAATCGACACTAACCAGTGTGGCATCAGGGGCTGCCGCTTGCGTCCAAAGATATAAAGTACCACCGCGAGCAGTACCTATTTCAAGAATACGTTTGGCATCAAGTTCACAAACAGCTTTATATAACGATTCAATCTCAAAAGGATTTTGGCGTGGTTCAATAATACGGAAATAGCCTTTACCACGGTAAGCAAAAGGAATCGCAAAACGCGCTTCACGCGAAATCAATTTGCGTTCCAAATCACGTAATACTTTCATGCCATAGCGAAAATGTCGTGCCGACAGTAAACTGTAAAACCAATGTTTAAGCATAGTGTTAATTCTTTATTTATATTGTGTAAACTTATAATCCCAGACGTTCGGCATGTACAAAGATCGCATTCGACCACATCAACATACCCTTATCATCTGTTTTGGGTTTATACATATTGTACAACATGAAACCTGCCTCACGCAGACATAGATCAATCTCGCTATATAATGCGCCACCTTCATAGAGTGGGTTAAATAATATTTCTGTGTATACCAGCAAGGTAGATTCTCGCAAGGTATGGTGTGCTCCGCGCAATGCTGCCAACTCACCACCTTGAATATCAAATTTCATCACTTCTATGTTTGGATTGCCCTTTTCAGTACGCCATTCATCAATTGTCACCACATCGACCATTGCCGTTTCTTTCACGGCTGCTTGCTCAGGATACATGTTCTGCATGCGTTTACTCGGTTTAAATAATGAGGTACAACCTGCTGATTCTGTGATCTGTAATTCAAGGCTTCCTTGTTGGTCACCTAGCGCTAAAAATTGTGGGCGAATACGCTTATCCTGTTCGGCTAATTGGGTTAGGCGTTCACGATACATTAGTTGTGGCTCAAACGCATAGGCGGTTGCCTCCGGAAAAACTTTTAAGAACTTACCCGTAATCCGCCCATTACTGGCACCAGCATCTAGAATGCCATTGACCTGATGCCCTGCAAGTAAATTTTTCATCACCGAATAATGATCATCCAGCGATACCAAGTTACCTTTACGCTTAAAGGCTGTTTTACGAAGTAATGACCATAATAATTTTGCCATAACTTTTTCCTTATTCACCATGCATCGCAGTGATAATTTGTTCTACGGTGTGGTGCATACTATGTTCCTGCACAACAAATTCTCGTCCTGCTTGCCCAAGCTGGGCTCGTTTTTGTGTATCATGACTCAGGAATTTAATTGCCTGTTGCCAGTCTGCAT
This sequence comes from uncultured Granulosicoccaceae bacterium, assembly GCA_964542925.1. Classification (GTDB taxonomy): domain Bacteria; phylum Pseudomonadota; class Gammaproteobacteria; order AKS1; family AKS1; genus Sulfuriflexus. The sequence goes on from CAZIWG010000025.1 coordinate 14,872, forward strand.
CTGTTTCAACTTGAAGGCTGTTTGTCGTATTTAATATTTCTGCCGTAGCACCACGCACTTGACCAACTACGGGTATGCCACTTGCCATGTATTGCAGCGCCTTTATCGGTGACTTGCCACGGGTAAATGCATCATCTTCTGGCAACGGTAACAAGCCAATATCCAGTTGTTGCATAAATGCCGCTTCCGTTCCTGGTTCAAACGGTGTGTAGTCAAAATCACAATTCAGTGCCGGTTTTTTTCCACTATACACAGCTAATCTCAATTCAGGATTATCCGCCAAACACTGGCACAATATCTCGCCAATGTGTTCCAAATTTTTAACGGTTGCGGGTGATCCCGCCCAGCCCATTGTCACCTTTTGCTGTTTCTTTTCAGATGGCTGCCAATCATTCACATCTAGCGCCATGTGTATGACTTCAACAGACTGTGAAAATTGCCTTGCGTAATCACCTAAATAATTATTCGCTACTGTCACTACATCAGCCGAAGACAGCCATTGTCGCAGCCGTGATTTAACCCGCCAAGCGGTGAGCCATGAATGATTTCGCCCTGGGCGCGTCCAAATCGCATCATCCATATCGAAAATAATGCGCCTGCTTGCGGCAATCACTTTATTTGCCAGACTTTTTTTCATTAAGCATTTCTGGTTAATCAACACATCATAATCAGGGATACGTGCTAATACCTTTGCATCAATCGCATCACGACGAATATATTCAAGCGTAATACCTTCTGCTGCTAATAATGATTCATATTGTACAAATCGAAATCGGGTACTCGCCTTATCTTGATCGCGACTGATAATAACAAGCGCTTTCATAGCGTTTTTATTATTGTTCTTTCTTAGTGATCATGATGTCTTCCATGACCAGGTATTCAAGATCAGAACCGTAAAACATATCCAGCGCATCTTTAGGGCTACATACCATCGGTTCACCACGACGGTTTAATGATGTGTTTAATACCACTGCATTACCGGTATGTTTTTCGAGTTCTTGAATTAATTTATAGTAACGAGGATTAGTGTCTTCGGTGACGATTTGTGCTCGTGCCGTACCATCTTCGTGTACCACTTCTGAAATACGTGACTTCCACGATTCGTTCACATCAAAAGTAAAGGTCATGTAAGGTGATGGGTGATCCGTTTGTAAAATATCTTCTGCAACGGTATCAAGAATGCTTGGGCAAAATGGCCGCCAACGTTCACGGTATTTTATTTGCGCATTGATTCGGTCGGCAACGCCTTTTTCAGAAGGGTTACCAAGAATACTTCGATTACCCAATGCACGGGGGCCAAATTCCATTCTGCCTTGGAACCATGCCACCGGATTACCTTCTGCAAGTAATTTTGCGGTTTCTACGGGGGCATCATCCAACATTGTCCAGCCAGGTGATTCCTCATGGGCTTTACAGGCTTCGATACATTGTTCCGTGGTATAAGCAGGGCCTAAATAAGCATGGCGCATCGGTTTAACGTCTTCACCCTGTTCCCAAGCCACAAACGATGCCGCGCCCAAGGCTGTGCCTGCATCATTCGAAGCCGGCTGCACAAACAGTTCCTTCACACCGTCCATCGCAATAATACGTTGGTTGAGTTTTACATTCAGTGCCACACCACCGGCATAACAAATGCGACCAGTTTCGCGAATAATATCGCCTAAATAATATTCAATCAGTTTTAATGCCACGTCTTCCAACAAACGCTGCATACTCGCGGCATAATCAATGTAAGGATCATCGATCTCATCACCCTTGCGAATTGGCCCTAACCAATCAATCAGTTTTGAACTGAAATAGTAACTTTTGCCATTTTCTTTGTGACGACGCAGACCGATGACATTGGCATAGTCATTATTAATACGGAATTCTTTGCCATCAAAATCGATCAAACGCGAAAAATCAAAGCGGGTTGGATCACCATACGGCGCCATGCCCATGACTTTGAATTCGCCATCGAGCATTTCAAAGCCTAAGAATTCAGTTAGTGCGCCGTATAAGCCCCCGAGTGAATCTGGATCGTAAAATTCTTTAATTTTATGAATTTTGCCATTTTCTGCATAACCGAACATGGTGGTGGCATATTCGCCTTTACCGTCAATGGTGAGTACTGCCGTTTTACCTTCAAAACCACTCAAGTGATAAGCACTACTGGCATGAGTAAGATGGTGCTCAACTGGCACTAGGCGCACATGAGCGGGATCAATATTCACCGCACGCATCATGTCTTTTGCCATGCGCACATTACGACGAAAACGGCGGTTACCATTAAATATGGCGGTCAAACCACGATCAGGAGCATACCAATGACGAAAGGCATAATGCCAACGGGCAGGATTAAACAGGCTGATCGATGCATAGGGCATCGCGACAATATCAACCTCTTCAGGACTGATACCAGCTTGTTCAAGACAAAAACGGGTAGCCTCTACCGGAAAACGGCCTTTGGCATGTTTGTCGCGAATAAAACGCTCTTCTTCTGCTGCGGCGACACATTCGCCATCTATAAACAGTGCTGCCGACGCATCATGAAACACGGCACCGGAAATTCCAAGGATAATCATAGTGTTACTTGTACAACCCTACAAAGTCTGACAATAGTTGAATAATACCGCAAAACCCGCATTAACTTCAGCCCTTTATGCTGGCTGGCAAGTACTCCGCCACAGATGAAGTTGATAGTTGCTGCTCAAATAATGTTGCAATCGCTGGTAAATCAGACCAATTTCGCATGAATCTCGCCATATCTTGACGGAAAGCTTGATGAAATATAGTGTCATTATGATGTTGTTGCATCGAGTCCAGATCGATAACAAATAATTCATTATCACTGAAAATAAAATTAGTCACTTTCATATCACCGTGACTCAATTTTGCCTGAAGCATTTTTTCAAACAATCGAACAAATTGACTAACCGCATCTATCAGCTGTTGTTGAGTTTTATCCGTATCACGGAAAGTGTCATAAGCATTAACACCGTCAATATGTTGCATAAAAAACCATGCACCACGGCGTATAGGACCAAAACGATTCTCAACCAATGCAATCGGGGCCGGTGTGGCAATAGCAAATTTCATTAACCTGTGTGCATTACGCCATGAACGGGATGCGCGACTAATACGAAAAGCACGCATTAAAGCATGCCACGAATTTTTAATATTATAGCGCTTACAAATTATTTTTTGCTCCGCTATTTCCAGCAAGCTCACTGTACAGGTGTTGCCATTTTTAATGACTGTGCGTTGAACACTTCTTGATTCAGCATCCGGGCTACTTACTAATAACTGCATGTCATTATTGTTTTTTTCACGCACAATCGTAGAAAATTTATTCCAGCTTTTCATTACTGAAAAGGCTGAACAATCTCGATAAGTTTTGTCCAAATACTTGCGTAGTTTATAGTCGCGTTTTTCAGCAACTACTGTGATTAACTTTTCCAATTCACCGTTATCAGTGCTGCCTTCACGCACCTGCCAGTATTGCTCATACAATGAAGTAAGTAATTTATCTTGTTCAACTGAAAATAAACTCAGCAAGTCAACAAGCCCCTGCATGGAAATATCTCGACTTAAGGCAGAATCAGAAATAACAATATCTGCTGCATCTAATGTGTACAAAATATCGTCGCTATAAATAAAATTAAGTAAATGACAATCTGTTTGTCGAAGACCTGCTGCATGATGCTGTGCAATCAATTCAACCAACTGCATCATTACTATTTGTTGCGCAGTTTGATTGGTATTTTCCCAGCGTTCACGCGCACTCTGTGCATTAGGCAATGCAGCATACACAACGACCTGACAACTCGATTCCGACAAAGCCTCAGTATAAAGAATCTCTGGTGCGGCAATGCCTGCCAGACTTAATGCTCTTATGCCTTGCTGCTCATTCTCATATTCACGCTTAGCCTGTGTTGTCATAGAAAACAACTTTATAAACACAGTTTTATTTTCATACACGCCACGACACACATAACGACGCCCTGGTATCGCGCGAACCACCTCATTGCAAATCAATCTTTGACCTGTCGCAATAGGAATCTGCAAAGGAACAGACAAGTCGTATGCTTCAGACCAAATATGGCTATCTAGCACATTCATCAGCCTTCCTGATGTCTTTTAATACGTTGAAAATTTCGCCTTGCAAGCCTACGCCAACACTGTCGCCATGCATGCGTCTTTCGTTGTGCTGATTTGTCTTCACCGAAATAAACGGTCATAAAACGACATCGATCGCTCAGACTCCAGTCATAACTATGGCGGTTCAAAGTATCTAAGTCCCTGAAAATTGCACTATTTCTGCGTAATCGTTTACGTGCTTTTTCTAAATCTATTAATCTCACATCAAAACCACTTTCACTACCACGCACAAATAAATGTTTTGGATAAAGACAGTTGTGCACTAATTTGTATTGATGTAATTGCTTAATCACCGATGCAATTTTAGTAATCAACGCGATACGCTGCGGCATTGATAAGCCGCCAGGGTTAATTGAATCAAGGGGTTCAAAACCTTCTAACGATTCTGTAACAAGAATTGCACGTAACTTCCCATTCACATTCCGCTGCGCAAAATAAACAGGGGTTAATGCAGGGACTTGTGCTTTTTGTAGCACAAGGATATTTTCCATTTCACGGGTAAAGGTAGGGATGCCTCTAAAGGGATGCAACAAAGTGCGGATGATATGATTTTCTTGCCGTTTTAAAAACACCACCCGTTGTCCCAATTGTACTCGGCAAACGCCACTCCAGCCACCACGGCGTTGATTGGGGGGTTCAAACCAATCTGCCTTTAAATCCCACCAATCATCAAACGACTGCAAGTTATTTTCTTGCAGTAATTCTGTCCAATTAGCGGCGATAAAATCTTGCATCAATGCGCTTAAGCTTTCTTTGATAACACATAGAGTCGCCACATTGCGTAATTCTTAAGAAAATCAACATGGCCCGTTATATCAAAACCCGCTTCGCGCACTTCTGCTTCAAAGCTTTGTTGTGGTTGCACAAAACGGTTTTGATATTTCTTATGACTGCGACGTTTTTCCAATGCCGCGCGTTTACGTGCTTTATAATTACCATCTACCCAAAGAGAAATAATCACACTATCTTTGGTGACACGATAAAATTCTTTTAGCATCTTTATGCGATCATCACGCTCACCAATATGATGCATTAATCGCATACTGAAAATACAGTCAACAAAATTGTCTTCTTTAGGAATTTCGAAAGCCGATGCTTGAAATATTTCAAAGCGTTGAGTAACGGCTTGTGGACGTTCTTGCATGGCGACATTCAACATACTCATATTGTAGTCAGCTGCTAACAGTTTTCGATTGGGCTCTTCTGCCAATAATTCCCAAAACCGCCCTGTACCAGAGGGAAGATCCAATACTGATTGTGGGTTACCCGCCATCTTTAATGCCTTGCGTGCAATGGAAATCTCACGCCAATTAGAAAGGTTACGCCAAAAACCCGCATTATGTTTTCTAAAATATTCTCGAGCATGTTCATCCGTATATTTCTCGGAGAATTCTAATTCGGGAACATTTTTATCATTGTCTGTCATTTTACTGCCTTAATCATTCAACTGTTGTTCAACACAGCACGCTCAATCCAGCTTGGTAGTGCCGGTTTATTGCCGTGATCATGTTTGTACGTTCGCACTATGCGTTTAACCACATCTTGCCAGAATTCCTTTCTATCTTTTAATGCCTGTCGCCATGGCTGACCTGTGTAGTTTTCTATAAAACGTAGTATATCGCCTCTGGTTAGTAAGAGCTCGCGGCTATCATAAAGTGCTGAAAATAAGAGTCCAGCAATATCCTTCACGATCCAGCGATGTGACGCGATAGGACGTTGTTGAACTCGATGCAAATCCATCAAATATAGCTGGATCTTATTCACATCTGGCAAGCCTTGTTCAGGTAAGGCGATACGAAAATGACACAAGTAAAAATCTCGGTGATTCATGCCATTACCATGTAAGCGTTTTGCTATACCCGCAACCTGCTCAAGAACGATTCTTTTAAGCCGTAGCGCCTGTTTCTTATCTCCATGCTGTTGTAATCGAGGTAACCAATGCTCTAGATCCTCAGTGTTTTCAATCGCATCAGTAATAATAAATGAACACTGCGTTGCAGGATTCCAGCCTTGTTTACCCCATGCTGCCAGCGGTGTAGTCGCGATATTCACTGCCGGCTTTGCAAAAGCACGAATCGCTAACCATTCATTTTCAGCACCCAATACCGGTTTTTTAAGCTGCATCAAATTCTTAAAAATTTCTCTCCAGCCGACCCCATAATGAGCTTTCATGTAAAACTGTTTACCATCTCGTTCAAACCGGAAAATCCGCCGTGATGCCACTACATGCTTGACCGTTTCCCCATCAATACGGAAAAACGCCTCCAGATCATTTTCTGGAAATAATGGTTTCAAGTCTTCACGTACGCCAATCATGCTACTGACCGCCTATTTTTCTCTGCGCGCGCAATAATAACATCTGCCGCACGTTCAATCAGGCTGTACAAATCTGTTTTGTCGCAATAATCCGGACCTTTACCTTCAAATTGGCTTAAAATCTTACTATCTAACATCTCAGCCAGCATACGATTAAATTGCTTTTGTTCAAACGGTTCCGGGCTAATCATACCTGCCTGCGCATCGCTAACATGAAAGGCAAAACCACACACACCGGTTGCTAAAATAGGTAAGTTACACAACATTGCCTCAATTAAAATCGTACCGGTATTTTCTGTATAAGGTGGATGCACTAAACAATCTGCCGCATGATAAAAGCGTACTAGATCTTCTCGTGCCCCTGTAAATACAATTTGCTCACTAATACCGAGTCGTTCAGCTTGTTGTTGATAGGGTGCTTGTTTATCACCACCCACGATCACTAATTTAATCTTAGTGCGTTGCGCCGTAGACAAACTCGCCACCGCATCCAAAGCACGATCCAGCCCCTTGGTTTGGAAGCGTGCACCGACTAGAAGTAACATTTTTTCATCTTGTGCAACACCCAGGTCATCACGTAATGCTTTAATATCTTCATCGCTGGGTGCTGGTGCAAAACGCTGCCGATTAATTCCTGGTGGCATTAAATGAAAACGTTCCGCTTCCGTACCGTAATACTTCATAAACGATTTTTGCTCATTGTGGGCAATTAACATTAATTCGGTTGTTAAACCCTTGGCAAACACGGCGGCTTCCTGACGTCGAAAACCACGATAACGCGGCGTTAATCGATACCACCATGAACGACTGGTTGAGATACGTTCGGCATAACAAGGGTCACCGGCATAATAAACATCTAGACCCGGTAACTTGGTAAAACCAACCACACAATCAAAGTCACTGGCTTGCTTAACTTGCTCCGCCAGTTTCTTTGCCAGAATATCGTTACTACGCACATTAGTGATGGCTCGCGTATCCATTTCATGTACGCTAATATTATCTGGCTTATCGCCTATCCAGCCACCTGTAAAAATATGCACCTCATGTCCGCGTTGTACACATTCTTGTGCGATACGTAATAAACTCCGTTGCATGCCGCCATACTCAAAGAACAACGAGACAGCAAAAGCCAATTTGTATTTTACTTCACTCACAACAATACCTGCTGTAACTTTTCTTCAACTTCCGCGACGCTAATCAATTTCATGGCTTCACTGGAATGAACACGTGTACCCCAAGGCACCGTTGCAGGATCTTTTTTCAAAATCGTTGTTACCGCTTCATCGTATTTATCAATCGCAATTTCGCGTTGCAGGTATGGGCCACTTAACCATGCCGGTGCCACGGCATACAAACCCACAACGGGCGTGCCCACAGCAACCGCCATGTGAATAGGACCTGTGTCCGGTGCTAATACGCAATCCGCATATTCTAATAATGCGGCTAATTGCTTAGGTGATGTTTGTCCAGATACATCACTCACTGCTAAATCAAGCTGTGCTTTTATTTCACCAATGAGTGCTTGTTCAACCTCATGACAACCACCCGTTAGTATTATTCTTACACCACGCGCATGCATCAATTTTATAATTTCTACATATCGTATTGCCGGCCAATTTCGTTCTGCCTTACTTGCGGCAGGATTAATAAGTAGTAAGGGTTCTTCACCTTGTGGCAGTTGTTTTTTTGCCCAATCACGATCACTCTCTGTTATAGGCAACTTCCACTCAATCACTTTTTCTTTAATGCCCAACACTTCAGCAAACGATAAAAAACTATCCATTAAATGTTGTTGACCAAATGGAATTTGCACATTGGTAAAACAAGCCTGTGCATCTCTTGCACGGGCTTTATCAAAACCGATCTTTATCGGCGCTTTAATCAAAGGGTAAATTAAATTGGTTCGCAGTGCCGCCTGCATGGCAAGTAACACATCAAAACGTACATTTTTAAATTGTCGACGCAACCGCAGATAATCAAGTGGGTTACGCGGTTTATCAATTACAATAAACTCTACGCCCTCTAAACCTTTCACTAAATCATAGGCAGGGCGTGAAATAAACCAAGTGATATGCGCATAAGGTAAGGCTTTTTGTAAAGTACGGAGCACCGGTACAATCATACATACGTCACCTAATGCAGATAAACGAAGAATGGCAATCCGTTTAATCTCACTAAGCGCCGGTATCTCCATACTCATGATGCGTCCAGAATTTCTAAAACTTGTTTAGGTTCTAAATTATTTAAACAATCCAAGTGCCCTAAAGGGCATTCGCGTTTAAAACAGGGACTACAGTCAAGCCCTAATCTTAATATATGCGCTTGTTTATTAAGTGGTGGTGTAAATTCCGGATCAGACGAACCATACAACGCAATAAGTGGACGTTCTAAACTCGCTGCAACATGCATCAAACCAGAATCATTGCTGACCACAAAATCTGCCATCGACATTAAATCTATCGCTTCAGCCAAACTAGTACGTCCAGCCAAATCCACGCAACGGTCTTTAGTATGAGCATTGAGTTCAGCGGTAACCGTTTGATCTTTTTGTGAACCGAACAACCAGACCTGCCCACCCTGCTCTAACCAATAATTTGCTACCTGTGCGTAATACAGCGTTGGCCAACGCTTAGCCGCTCCATATTCTGCGCCGGGGCAAAGCACCATGATTTTCGCATCACTATATAAGGAGTGATTAGTACAGGCATCGGCAACGCCTTTATCCGTCACTTGCAACTTAGGTATCGGTGTATTGGGTGGTAATTCGCTGTTATTTGCCGAATAAACCAGCGCGCAAAAACGTTGTACTGTCATCGGCAAAGCATGCTTATCTAATTTTCGTGCATCATTGAGTAAACCGTAACGCATTTCGCCAAGATAACCTGTGCGTGTTGGAATATTCGCAAAATAAGGAACCAATGCAGCCTTCCATGAATTAGGTAGAACGATTGCTTGCGTGTAATGGTTGCCACGTAAGTCTTTGCCTAATTCTCGTCGCTTTAAAAAACCAAACTCGCCATGCCCTAAGGTCATGTCGATAGCGGTATTTACTTCGGGCATTCTTTCCAGCAATGGACGACTCCATGCGGGAGCCAGTACATCAATTGAACAATCGGGATGTTGTTGTTGCAAGGTCATAAACAGGCTTTGTGCCATGACCATATCGCCAACCCATGAAGGGCCAACGACTAAGATGTTGCAATCTGTATGTGTAGGAGTAGTCGACATAAATGCGTTGCTGCATTGATTGTGCAGCGCTGAGCAAAATCTGAATAATCAGGCGTTGTGATCTTTCAATTTATATTCTGTACCGCAATAGGGGCATTTAGCTTCACCGGTTTCTTCAATGGCTAAATAAACACGCGGATGTGCATTCCATAACTCCTGACCAGACATGGGGCAGTGCAAGGGTAAATCAGCACTACTTACCACATAGTGAGATTGCACTTTGTTTGCTTCAGCCATACTTCTCTCCTCCTAATATGCCTGCCTAAAAATACTAGGCAAGTTTTATATTATTATCGTTATTATTAAATTATACGATACTCAACCAATCTTGATGTTCGTCTTTACGACCATGAACATAATCAAAATAAAGTGTTTGTAATTTTTCTGTTATTGGTCCACGCCCACCGTCACCAATCGCACGACCATCCAGTTCACGAATGGGCGTCACTTCTGCTGCGGTGCCTGTAAAGAACGCTTCATCAGCAACATAGACTTCATCACGGGTGATGCGTTTTTCATGCACTTCGTAACCGCATTCAGAGGCAATCTGCATAACTGTTTCACGGGTAATACCTTCGAGTGCAGACGTTAACTCTGGCGTATAGATAATGCCATTACGTACTAAGAAGAAATTCTCACCACTGCCTTCGGCAACAAAACCATCAACATCTAATAACAATGCTTCATCACAGCCACATGCCATGGCTTCTTGTAGCGCCATCATGGAGTTTATGTAGTTTCCGTTTGCCTTGGCTTTACACATGGTGATGTTGACATGGTGACGGGTATAAGAAGAAGTGCGAACTTTAATACCGTTCTTCATGTTGTCATCACCGAGATAAGAACCCCATTCCCACGCCGCGATCATAACGTGTGATTTTAAATTATCGGCACGCAACCCCATACCTTCCGAACCGTAAAATACCATCGGGCGGATATAGGCCGACTCTAGATTATTTTCACGTACTGACGCACATGTCGCTTCATTGATTTCAGATTTATCAAATGGCATGGGCATATTAAGAATCTTTGCCGAACGGAATAAACGATCGGTATGCTCGTTCAAGCGGAAAATCGCTGTGCCTTGTTCGGCTTTGTAAGCACGCACACCTTCAAACACACCCATGCCGTAATGAAGTGTATGTGTTAGTACATGAACCTTTGCTTCACGCCAAGGTACCATCTCGCCATCCAGCCAGATAAGCCCATCACGATCTGCCATTGTTGTTGGTGTAGTCACTGCCTTTTTCCTATTTGTAATATATAAAAATTAAATTCATGTCGACTACTTACTATCCGAACCGAGCCATTGCTGCCATAAGCGCTGCACCGCGGCACGTTCTGCGACGAACCTATCTGATGACACGCGTGCGGGGCGTTCCTGCAATTTCAATTTATGGCCTTCGGCACGATAAAGCTGATAAGCAGTGGATAATGCTTGTCCATCTTCTGCTTCAAGCAAGCCCACTTCGACCATTTTTTGCAGCAAACGAATATTATCCGTCCATTCCAGCAACTGCGGGTATTTTCCCGCCCATTGCAAGACTGCGTATTGAACCATAAACTCGATTTCGACGATACCGCCAGTATCGTGCTTTAAGTCAAATTCATCGGTTTTTTTACTGCCCAGCTCTCGTGCCATTTTAGCGTGCATTTCGCGAACTTGCTGCTTTAGCTCATCGGGTTCTCTGGTTTGCGCCAACACTTTGTAACGTAACCAGGCAAACTCACCCGCTAATTGCTCATCTCCTGCAACGACTCGCGCTCTAACCAATGCTTGATGCTCCCATATCCAAGCATCGTTATATTGATAATCTCTGAATGCCGCTATCGACGACACCAACAAACCGGACGCTCCGCTAGGACGTAACCGCAAATCCACCTCGTATAAAATACCTGCCGTGGTCGGTGTATTGAGAATATGTGTAATACGCTGTGCTAATCTATAAAAAAATACATTAGAATCAATAGGATAACTTCCATTCGTCATGCTATCTTCTTGCCCGGCATGAAGGAAAACCATGTCCAAATCTGAGCCATAACCCAGTTCAATACCCCCCAGTTTACCGTAACCTAAAATAGCAAAACCGGGATCACAAAGCTGCCCATCTACGGCAAGCGGGCGACCGTGTTTCTTAACCACGTGTTGCCAAGCCAGTTTCAAGGCAGCATTCAAAACTATCTCTGCAATATCTGTTAAATGATTGCTCACCTGCATCAAAGGCATATCTGCATTCACATCAGCAGCGGCAACCCCCAATACACTCGCCTGTTGAAACTGACGCAACACATCCATCTGCTGTTCAAGATCATCCTCACTGATGCCCTGCATGCGAGCTTTAAGCTCGATCTCACGCTGCTGAGCCACCGGCAAGGTGTATAAACTACGTGGATCAATGAGCTCGTCAAGCAAAATAGGATGACTGGCAAGGTACTCACTAATCCACGGGCTCGCCGCACATAAACGAACCAATTGCGACAATGCCATGGGGTTTTCGACTAATAGCGATAAGTACGCGGTTCGCCGCGCGATCTGTTCCAACAAATTCAACACCCGAATCAGTGCCATATCAGCGTTATCCATTGTAGATGCCGCACCCAGCAATAATGGCATCAAGGCATCAAGTCGTGCCACGCCCTGTGCCGTTAAAGCACGGTAAGTAAAACTTTCTTTTAATGCCGTCAGGCGACGCCAAATTTCTTTGGCATCTTGATAGCCTTCCATTGCTAGCAAATCTATCGCGTGCTGATCTGATACATCGGCTTGCCAAAGACTTTGTAAACTTTCTGTTTGTCCTGAGGTAACCGTATGCTCAGTTTGCGGTGCAGCAAAAACACATTGAAAATGTGCATCGACCTGTGTGCGCGTCATTTGCAACTGCATTGCAAATGATTGCCAATCTTGAAAACCCATGGCATAGGCAAGTCGTTGTTGTGCAACTTCGTCATCGGGTAAATCATGGGTTTGTTGGTCACGCCATATTTGCAAACGATGTTCACAATCACGCAAAAATACATACGCTGTTTTTAACTCATCTACTACATACTCAGGTAATAATTCTAAATCAACCAAGACATCAAGAATCATTAAAATAGGACGTTGCCGAAGTACCTCTCGACGACCACCGTGCACTAACTGAAAGGCCTGGCCAATAAACTCAATTTCTCGAATACCACCTGCGCCTAATTTAATGTTTTTTTGCATCCCCTTTAAGGCAACTTGACGTTCAATGAGCCGCTTCATTTCTCGCAACGACTCAAACACACCAAAATCAATATAACGTCTGTAAATAAAGGGTTTAAGGCTATCTAGAATGGGTTCTCCCTGTTTTCGATCGCCACCCACAATACGAGCTTTAATCATTGCATAGCGTTCCCACTCACGTCCGTGTACTTGATAATAATCTTCAAAAGCGGCAGCGCTGATCGCCAGTGGTCCGCTCTCGCCGAATGGGCGCAGACGCATATCAACACGAAAAACAAAACCATCTTCTGTTGCTGTATTTAACACATAGATAAGAGAACGACTTAAACGAATAAAATATTCGCTATTCTCCATTTCTATGCGCTTGCCTTGAGTGTGTCCTTCTTCTGGATAGGTGAAAATTAAATCAATATCCGATGAGTAGTTAAGCTCGTGTGCACCTAATTTACCCATGCCGATAACCACTAACGATTGTTCTTCCACATTATTATTAACTGGCTTGCCAAATTCTTCTTGTTGCCAACGTGATAGCAATGAGAGTGCTGATTCAATACTTGCTTCTGCAAGCCAACTTAGTTCGTTGGTAGTCGTATTAAGATTATTCCAACCGGCAAGATCACGAAAAGCAATCCGCAACATCTCACGCTGGCGATAAATGCGTAACACCTGCATCAATTCTGTTTGATTGTTTACTTTATGCAGCCGCTTAATCATCGCCTGCAACTGTTCGCCATATTGATAATTACGAAATAAATCACCACTGTGCTGCAGTTCATCAAACAGTGTTGGCTCACGCTGACATAACTCGCGGGCAAACTCGCTACATACAAACAGTTTCTTCAAGCAATGCGTTAACACCTGATCAGAAGGCGCTATCAGATTATATTCAGGCAGTACCTCAAGGTAGCGTTGCCAATAGCCTTCTGCAGCTTGACAAAATATCTCTGGCATCGGTATCTCAGGATGGTCAATCATGTCTTTCATAACAACAGCTTACGTTCCAATGCCTACCTCTGACAAGTTAAAATTTAAACTAAAGAACTTCACCTTTCAGCCGAGATATTAAAGAGTTGATACACAAAGCGGAGCTTGCAATGGAATTTAAGGATTATCTCAAAATACTGGCAATGAAAGATGGTTCAGATCTATACCTTGCCGTTGGCGCAAAGCCCTCTGCTAAGTTCCAAGGGACACTGACACCTATTGATACTAAAACATTGGTTGATTCTGATATCAAGGATATCGCTTACTCCGTGATGAACGATGAACAAATTGCTGAATTTGAAACTAAACCTGAAATGAATCTCGCTATCTCTGAAAAAGGCGTCGGGCGGTTTCGTATTAATATTTTTAAACAACGTAACAGCTTTTCAATGGTGATTCGTAATATCGTTGCTGACATCCCGAGTTTTGAATCACTCAAACTACCAGCCATTCTGCAAAAACTGGTGATGGCAAAAAATGGCTTAATCTTATTTGTTGGTGGGACGGGTTCCGGTAAATCAACGTCATTAGCCTCGCTGATTGATTACCGTAATACCAATAGTGCGGGTCATATTATTACCATTGAAGACCCCATCGAATACGTTCATTCACATAAAAAATCCATCATCAACCAACGCGAAGTCGGCGTTGATACGGATAGTTATGCGGATGCACTCAAAAACACCTTACGACAAGCGCCTGATGTGATTCTCATTGGTGAAATTCGTGATGCTGAAACTATGGAACATGCGCTCGCCTTTGCCGAAACAGGTCATTTGGCTATCTCTACCTTGCACGCCAACAACGCCAATCAAGCAATCGATCGTATTATTAACTTCTTTCCTGAAGAACGTCGTAACCAACTACTTAATGATCTGTCTCTTAATCTTCAAGGGTTTATTTCTCAACGCCTTATCCCAACGGTGGATGGTAAGCGCTGCGCGGCAGTTGAAGTGTTATTGGGTACACCGATTGTTAGAGATACCGTAAAACGAGGTGGTGTCGCTGAATTAAAAGAAATCATGGAAAAATCAGTGAATTTAGGTATGCAGACCTTTGATCACGCGCTTTTAGAACTCTTTAAACAGGGTCGCATTTCCGAAGAAGAAGCGATCCGAAATGCCGATTCAGCCAATAATTTACGCCTTAAAATCAGCCTTGCAGAAGGATCATCACCTGAAGAGGACTCTGGCTTAAGCTTGATTGAAGAACCTGAAGAAGAGGAAGAAGCACCAACCGATGGTCTGGCTAGCTTTAGTTTAAGTCTGGAACCTGAGCCTGTTACACCTGAACAAACCTAATCCCAACCAGGCTTGCCCTCAAAGAAATCTGCTGCAAAATCGATAAACGTTCTTACCTTTGCGGATAAATATCGGCGCGATGGGAATACTGCATTAATCGTTAATTCGGGCGGGCAATAATCCATTAATATTTGTTGTAATACGCCGGCACGAAGATCATCTGCAACAATAAAACTTGGCATAAATACAATACCCAAATCTGCAAGTGCCGCTGCTCTTAAAATATCACCATTGTCAGCAGTGAGTGGGCCATTAACGGAAACATTTTCAATCCCAGCAGGCCCATAAAATGTCCACGTACCAGGCTTATCTGCATTTGAATACAACAGGCAATGATGCAATGCTAAGTCTTGAGGCACCTTAGGTTCACCCTGTTCTTTTAAATAAGCAGGCGATGCACAATAAACAAGTTTACAACTTGAAAGCTTTCTTGCGATCAAACTGGTGTCGGCTAATTCGGCAATACGTATTACCACATCAAAGCCTTCATCAACCACATCCACAAATCGATCGGTCAACTGTAATGAAATTTGTACCTGTGGGTACTGTTTCATATATTCGGTAATCACCTTTTTAAAATGCAGAGTGCCAAATGAGCTGGGAGCACCAATGGTTAATGTACCGCGCGGCGTACTAGTTTGTTCGCTCGCCATGCTATCGATTTCATCAACTTCAATAAGTAGCGCCTTACAGCGTTCATAATAAAGCCGACCCATTTCCGTCAAACTGATTTTACGCGTGGTCCGATTAAGTAATCGTGTGCCCAAATGCGCTTCAAGCTGCATCACCAACTTACTGATTTGCGCACGAGACAAGCCAAGCCTGCCTTCCGCCGCAGTAAAACCACCGCGATCAACGACTTCAACAAACACCGACATACTGTGAAAACGATCCATATTGTCAATTATAAAGAAACAATCAATCTTTTTATAGTCTATTTATCCATTCAATACCGACAGATATGCTGTGTTCACGCTAAACACAACCCAACAGGGAGTACAGAGCAATGATGGCAATAAGACACAGTGACGAACGCGGTATGGTCAACCATGGCTGGTTACAGGCTAAGCACAGCTTTTCTTTTGGCAGCTACTACGATGCTGAACATATGGGCGTATCCGCCTTACGCGTCATCAATGATGACCATATTGCAGCGGGTCAAGGTTTTCCTACTCATTCACATCAGGATATGGAAATCATCACCTATGTCACACAAGGCAAAATTGAACACAAAGACAGCATGGGCAATACCGAAGTATTGCCCGCAGGTGAATTTCAGCTAATGAGTGCAGGGTCTGGTATCACGCACAGTGAGTTCAACCCATCAGCAACAGAAGCCCTGAAGCTATTTCAGATTTGGATACAACCAGACAGCTTAGGCATTGAACCGGATTATCAGCAGAAACAATTTGTATCAAAACAAGGTCTGCAATTAATCGCTTCACCTGATGCACGGGATGGATCATTTTTAATTCATCAGGATGCTTACTTGTACCAACTTCGACTCAAAGCCGGTGAATCAATTACACATCCTCTCGATACAGGACGAAGTATCTATGTACATGTTATTGACGGTGAACTTGAAATTGATGGACAACATCTATTTGCCGGTGACGCGGCCACCATTAACGCTGTTAGAAATGCTGATTTTAAAAGTAGCCAGAACACAGAAGCATTGTTATTTGATTTGCCATAACCCTTTAACTTTAAACTAGGAAATACATCATGAATAAATACATAGAATTAATTGCACGACTTTCATTTGCAGGCGTTTTTTTAATGTCCGGCATTGGAAAAATTAGCAGCTTTACGGGAATGCAGGCATACATGTCATCGCAAGGCATACCCGGTATGCTACTACCACTCGTGATCGCACTAGAAATCATCGCGCCCATTATGATTATCATTGGCTGGCATACTCGCCTTGCCGCAATTGCGCTGGCAATCTTCACATTAGCCACAGCATTTTTGTTCCACTTTAATTTTGACGACCAAATTCAATCCATCATGTTTATGAAAAACATCATGATTACCGGTGGTCTACTACTTCTATATATTCATGGTGCTGGAAAGCTCAGCCTTGAAGCAAGAAACTAGAATAACCTAATAACCTGCCAGCCATAGCTGGCAGGCTCTTTACGACTATTTACTTCAGGACACTACTATGCAAACAACAGAGGCTATTACCCAACGACGTGCTGTAAAACATTACGATGCATCGCATCAATTATCTGATGATGAAATAAACCATCTTATGTCGCTCGCAAAATTATCCCCGACGGCTTACAACCAACAGAACTATCGTTTTGTCATTGTTCAAGATCCCAAACTACGTAAACAGGTTCGCGCTGCGGCTTGGGATCAAGCACAGGTCACTGAGGCATCACTACTGATTATTTTATGTGCCGACTTAAATGCATGGCAAAAAGAACCCAAACGCTATTGGGCAAACGCACCTGAAGCCGTACAGAATTTTATGGTTGAAGCCATTGACCCTTACTACCGCGATCTTGAACAGGTACAACGTGACGAAGCCATGCGTACTTGTGGTATTGCCGCACAAACACTCATGCTCACAGCAAAAGACATGGGATACGACTCTTGCCCCATGGATGGGTTTGATTTTGATGCCGTTGGAAAAATTATCAACCTACCCGATGATCATGTCATCAGCATGATGGTTGTCGTTGGCAAAGCGACTCAAGCGGCGTGGGAACGACCTAGTCAATTGGCAATGGAAGACATTGTCATTAATAACCATTTCTAATCACTATTAAATAAGCTGTCATTGCGAGGAATGAAATGACGAAGTAATCTTTTTGATCAGGTATTGAATTTAAAAGATTGCTTCACGTTGTTCGCAATAACGAACTATGTATACTCCTAACAAGCCCTTGGATTATTATTTTCCCGACGTGTGGTTTTTTCGAAGAAAAAATTGTGGAGGGAAAATAATAATTCAAGGGCGCAGTCACGAGCACTGACCATAAAAAAAGGCCCCACATCTCTGTGGAACCTTTTTAATAACGCAAAGGGTAGAGCAGCTTACATCATGCCGCCCATACCACCCATTCCGCCCATACCACCCATGCCACCCATATCAGGTGCTGCACCGCCAGCCGCATCATCAGATGGTGCTTCAGCGATCATACATTCAGTAGTAATTAACAGACCAGCAACCGAAGCAGCATTTTGTAATGCACTACGTGTTACCTTAGTTGGATCAAGAATGCCCATTTCAATCATGTCATCATAAGTACCGTTCGCGGCGTTGTAACCAAAGTTACCCTTGCCTTCTAATACCTTAGATAAAACAACTGAGGCTTCGTCACCTGCGTTATTAACGATTTGACGTAAAGGCTCTTCCATTGCACGACGTGCAATCGCGATACCGATGTTTTGCTCTTCGTTATCACCCTTCATATCTTGAATGGCTTGCAAAGCACGAATCAATGCAACACCACCACCAGGGACAACACCTTCTTCAACCGCTGCGCGTGTTGCATGCAGAGCATCTTCAACACGTGCTTTCTTTTCTTTCATTTCAACTTCCGTTGCAGCGCCCACTTTAATGACCGCAACACCGCCCGCGAGCTTAGCAACACGTTCTTGCATTTTTTCACGGTCGTAATCAGACGATGTTTCTTCAATTTGGCTACGAATCTGATTAACACGATCACTGATTTCTGTTGTATTACCGGCACCATCAATCACAATGGTTTCATCTTTAGTGACGACGATGCGTTTGGCACTACCTAACTCATCTAAACCGGCTTTTTCAAGTGATAAACCCACTTCTTCAGCAATCACGGTTGCGCCCGTTAAAATCGCGAGATCTTGTAACATTGCTTTACGACGATCACCAAAACCAGGTGCTTTAACTGCACAGACTTTAACGATACCGCGAATGTTATTTACAACTAATGTTGCCAGTGCTTCACCATCAATATCTTCAGCAATAATCAATAATGGCTTGCCTGTTTTTGCAACCGCTTCCAATACTGGGAGTAAATCGCGAATGTTAGAAATCTTCTTGTCATGGATAAGCACAAGTGGTGTTTCCATTTCAGCAGACATACTTTGCTGATTGTTAACAAAGTAAGGAGAAAGGTAACCGCGATCGAACTGCATACCTTCAACCACTTCCAATTCGTTATCCAGTGCTGAACCTTCTTCAACCGTGATAACGCCTTCTTTACCCACTTTTTCCATTGCATCAGCAATGATGTTACCGATGTTGTC
>CAZIWG010000026.1:0-13649 GCA_964542925.1 uncultured Granulosicoccaceae bacterium
AGTTACCTGCTGACATGCAGTGGTTTAGAAAACACACATTAGGCAAACCCATCATTATGGGGCGAAAAACCTTTGAATCTTTTGGTGGCCGGGCACTTCCTGATCGGACTAATATTATTATTACCCATGATAAAAACTATCATATCGATGCTGATGTGATTATTGTTCATTCTATTGACGATGCATTACGTGCTGCAGAAGAATCGGCCGCTAAAGTTGAAGAAGTTATGATCATTGGCGGTGCCTCTTTTTATGAACAAATGCTGGAACGGGCTGATCGTTTTTATATTACGCTAGTTCAAGGGGAATTTGAGGCGGATGCCTGGTTTCCAGAATACGAACAGCTTGAATGGACTGAAATAAGCCGTGAAGAACATCAAGCAGATGAAAAGAATGCGTATAATTGTAGTTTTATAATATTAGAAAAATAACTTAGTTTTAATATTGATAATGTTATGCATCGAAAAGGAAATAAGATGCAAGTTAATATCAGACCGGCAACAAAAAAAGATATTTCTTTCATTGGGTGGGCAATGTTTACTGCCGCACGTTCTCATCTTGCTGAGTGCCCTTGGTGTACTATCTTTTGTGAATCTGAAACGCAGACGCTGAGCTTATTAGAACGCATGGCACAGCTCCCTGAATTGTACTGGTCTTTTATTTCAAATTTTTGGGTTGCCGAAGTTAATGGCGTACCAGCAGCAGCGATGTGCGCCTTCGCCCCTTCGAATGAGCAAACACAAGATCTAGCAAGTATGCAACTCAGTGTTTTAACGCCAGAATCAGCGTACTCTAAGGAACATTGTAGAGAGGTTAGTCGGCGTCTTGCTGTGGCGAGCTTAGGGTTGCCTGAAGAGTTGCCCGATGTATGGGGTATTGAGAGTGTAGCCGTTGTCCCTGAATTTCGTGGTAAGGGCGTGGTGGATCTTCTGTTCAGGTTTGTTTTGCAAGAGGGGCGAAAGCATGGTTTTAAGCGTGCACAAATTATGTGTTTGATGGGTAATGAACAAGCTCAAAGAGCGTTTGAACGCAATGGCTTTAATGTGGTGTCACAGAAAACAAATAATGAATTTGAAGCATTATTTGGAACCGCTGGTGCTAAATTACTCGTACAAGACTTATAAATTATTTTTTACTAGGCCAATATAATGTTTATTTGTTGGTGCTGGGGTAGAAAGAAGGATGAAAACACTTTCAGTTGGCAAGATTGTTTTTAAAATTGCAATAATTATTGCAGTGGTTGAACTGCTGATCATGCTGATACTGGGTAATGTCCCCCATCATATGGAGGGTGAAAAATTACAAACCTCTTATGTCGCCTTATTGTCGTCACTTAATGCCGTTTTATTAGTGATATTTGCTGCACCACTCATTTACTTTTGGGTCGTTAAACCTTTTGTTATTCAACGTGATAGTGCTATGGAGAAAGTAATACTTCTAGCACATTATGATGCCTTAACGGGTTTAGCAAATCGCCGTTTAATAGATCAAAACTTAAAAATCTTGATGGCACATTGTATTCGTAGAGAAATCTATAGTGCATTACTGCTTATTGATTTGAATGATTTCAAACTAATCAATGACACTTATGGCCACGATGCTGGTGATGCAATGCTTGTTGAGGTAGCAAAGCGCTTAACGACTACCTTGAGGGATGAAGATGTCGTAGGACGCATCGGCGGCGATGAATTTGTTGTATTAATTGATCATCTCGATGCTTCTGAACATCTAGCAAAAGAAAAGGTTAGTAAGATTGCTGAGAAGCTACACAGAGCTATCAGTGCACCATTGGAATATATGGGTGAAAATTTAAAGGTAGGCGCAAGTATTGGCGTAACTTTTCTAAACATTGAAAGAACGCCAATGAATATGATCTATAAAAGGGCCGATATTGCGATGTATCAAGCGAAAAAAGATTCTTTAAAATATGTTATATTTTTAGACCAAAAATAAATAATAAAATAATTCATGTCTGTCGATTATTATCCTAAACGCATCGTTTGTTTAACCGAGGAAACTACTGAAATGTTATATCTTCTCGGGGAAGAAGATCGCATTGTTGGTATTTCTGGTTTTACAGTTCGTCCACCTCGGGCACGAAAAGAAAAACCCAAAGTTGCCGCATTTACCTCAGCAAAGATTGATAAGATCCTCGATTTGAAGCCTGATTTAGTGCTTGGGTTTTCCGATTTACAGGCAGATATTGCTGCAGAGCTTATTCGCCACGGTATTAATGTGCATATTTTTAATCAACGTTCAGTAACAGAAATATTTGGCATGGTACTGACGCTTGGTGCGATGGTGGGGTGTCAGGAGAAAGCACAACAATGGCTGCGTCAAATTGAAGAAAATATCACTGAGATTAAACAACAAGCTGCTAGTCTGGAAAAACGACCGGTGGTTTATTTTGAAGAGTGGTATGAGCCAATTATTACAGGTATTCAATGGGTATCAGAATTAATAGTTATTGCCGGTGGTCAAGAATGTTTTCCTGAATTAACAAATGAATCCTTGGCGAAGAATCGCATCATTGCCGATCCATTGGATGTTGTTAAACGAAATCCAGATATCATTATTGGTTCTTGGTGTGGGCGCAAATTTCGGCCTGAACAGGTGTTTGAACGAGAAGGCTGGGGAAATGTTTCTGCCGTTAAAAATAAGCAAGTCTTTGAAATTAAATCGGCCAATATTTTGCAACCAGGACCGGCAGCATTAACCGACGGTCTGGCACAGATAAAGACACTGATTGATAATTGGGTTGCAGCGGATGAACTACTGTGATGACGGTTGCATTGGATTTAGCAGAAAAGTTTGCCACTTTCTTTGCTGTTTCATCTTGGGAAGTAAAAATATTTCAGGATTTAGAATCGGCGAATCAGTGGTTAGGCAGAAAGGCTGCTTAATGCGTTTAGAATTTCTTGATTTGCGGACACTTAATACTGAATGTTTGGCAATCATCTAAACGAAGCGTGGTTAATTTATCACCCCACAGACAACCGGTATCAATAGGGTAAATATTTTTAGTGGTTATCATTCCGAGTGTTGACCAGTGACCAAATACAATTCTTGTTTGCGCACTTTTTCGGTTTGGTATTTCAAACCAAGGCTGCAATCCTTCAGCTTGAGTTCCTGGTTTACCTTTTTCTTCCAGTGCAAGTTTACCGTTAACATCACAATACCGCAGACGCGAAAAACAGTTGGTAATAAAACGCAGTCGTCCCCAGCCGCTGAGGTTTCCATTCCAAATATCGGGTTCATTGCCGTACATGCGGTCTAAAAATTCCACATACTTATCTGATTGCAGGATTGTTTCAACCTCTCTCGCACAGGCTTGTGCTGTCGCAAGATCCCATTGTGGCGGCAAGCCTGCATGTATCATGGTGAAATTGAGTTCGGCATCATGATGTAGCAAGGGCAAGTGCCGCAGCCAGAGGGTGAGTTCATCACGGTCTTCTGCATGAAGAACATCATCTATATTGTCGTTGCGGTGATATTGCAAGTGTCCATTCGCCACGGCAAGTGTATGTAGGTCATGATTGCCTAGTACTGTCGTGGCGGAATCACCAAGACCCTTAACAAATCGAAGTACTTTTAATGAGTCAGGTCCACGATTAACAAGGTCACCCACTAACCATAAACGATCATGGCCGGGATCAAAATGAATATGGTCTAGCAGACGCTGCAGTTCGTTGTGACATCCTTGAATGTCACCAACGGCATAGGTTGCCATTAGTGCAGAGAAGTATTAGGAGCAGACAGCATAAAGGGAGGGATTTCAGCATCGAACTCTACCCCATCATCAGCAAGCATTTGGTAAGAGCCATTCATATCACCAACCGGTGTTTCTAGAACGGTGCCGCTGGTGTAACTGAATCCTTCACCGGGATTTAAATGTGGTTGTTCGCCAATGACGCCGTCACCTTGAACTTCTTCGCTTTTTCCATTGGCATGATTAATATACCAATGACGAGTTAATAATTTTGCAGCGATATTGCCTTCATTGCGTATGGTGATGGTGTAGCTAAACACATAACGATTTTGCTCGGGCATCGATTGCTCCGAGATAAAATTGGTTTCAACATCAACGGCTATTTTATAATCTGTTTCTGAACTCATTACTTTTACTCTATAAACGGCTGGCAGCTAAGGCCGCGCCCATTAATCCTACATTGGTATTCATGACAACACGTACTGGTATCACCTCAGTGAGTTTGACCATGCGTCCTTTAGCGTTAAAGGCGGTGGTTAAGGTGCCATCCTTTAATTTCTTGATGATCTTGGGTGCAATGCCGCCTGCAATGTACACGCCTCCTCCAGACATACAGGTGAGCGCTAGGTTGCCTGCTTGCTGACCATAGATTTTAGCAAAAAGATGCATGGCATGCGATGCAATGTTATCACTGCCCTCAAGACCTGCAATCGATACCGCCGCAGCAGGATCACCGGATGTCATGGCTCGTTTCATAGCATCACTTTCAGCAGCGGGGTTTTGATCGCGAAGGAATTCATAAATATTAACGAGCCCACGACCACAACAAACACGCTCATAAGAAACATGACCAAAACGCTTAATGAGGTAACTGAGTAATTCGATTTGCTCATCATCGACGGGGGCAAAGTCACTGTGCCCACCTTCAGAGGACATGACTTCGTAATGATCATCTTGCCAAAATAAAATTCCTTGGCCTAAGCCGGTTCCTGCGCCGATAAGGGCACAAGGCGCATGTTTGGCTGGTTTACCTGCCTGTAGCTCAATGATATCGTCATCACCTAAGGCTTCTAGTCCATAGCCCACAGCGGCAAAATCATTAATTAGGCGTATTGTAGGGATACCTAAGGTGCTTTGCATTTTGTCTGCATCGAGCTCCCAATTTAGGTTGGTGACCCAGCCGTGACGACCTGTTACGGGGCCTGCGATACCAAAACAAGCACTATGTAGCGTAACGGAGCCTTTTTCTTGAATGAACTTGGTGAGGAACTCACTGACCATATCTGTTAAATCACTATAGTCGGCACTCACATAGCGGTGCTCATGAATAATTGTTTTATTGCCATCATCGAAATCTGTAATTTGCAGTAGTGTTTTAGTACCGCCTATATCACCCGCAAGAATGAGCATATTGAACGCCTCTGTTATTCTTTTTAAATCCTTCTTTGCTGACCATAGCACAGCCTTGTTCAGGCGCAAATCAGCCTTAAATGCCAGAAAGATGTGAGGCTATTCACAGTTTGGGCAATTTGTTGGTCGGCCACCCTATAGCGGTAAGCTGTTTAAGCCGATAGAGATTACAAGCACTTACAATAGTTTATTGAGTGATCAATAGCTTAGCGGTAGGTAGAGTGTGCACTAGGTCCGGTTTGGCTGTGACGGGTATCTCGGACAGCAAGATAAGAAAGTCGGACACTAGCACCATCATAAATTACCGCAGCGGTGGTTTAAGGAGATAAATTATGTACAGGCGTAAAGCAAAACCTGATCTGATGTTTTTATTGACCGTTTTTGTATGCTTAGGCGTGTTAGTGACAGCAACAGTCAATGCAAGCGAACCTGAGCAGCGGGGCTGGGCAATGAAAGTAAGCTCAGAAACAAATTGTCCACAGACAATTGGCGCATGGCAGAACTGTGCCGCTTGGCAAGGTGTTGTGGCGCCGGAGCAACCTCGTTTACAACGAGCAGCAATTAGTTTTTCACATGACGCACGTCCTGACTTGGGTATTGTTTGGTATTACTCACAAGATGCATCTAAAAACACTAATTTTATCAATGGGATAACTATGTCGGCTATTCAGGCCGTTGCTGACTTAGATACAGCAAGGAATGGTCAATTTGGTGTTGCTGTACGTCAACAGTATCGCCATTTTGGTTTTAGTGTGGGTCTTGAGTCTGAACAGGCGTTACCATTGAATAATGAAGTGACTTTATTCTTAGGTGTAAGTAACCGCTGGTAGTTAGTCGCCTCGGTCAGTGGTAGAATAATCGGTTAATATTATTGATTAACAGGTTAGAGCAGATTTCATGGCAAATCCCATTCGAGTCGGCGTCGTCGGCGTTGGTTATCTAGGTAATATTCACGCAAAAATTTATTCCAATATTGCGGGTGTTAAGTTGGTTGGTGTGGTTGATGTGGATCGCACAAACGTTGATAAAGTCGCGGCAGAATATGGTTGTGAAGGTTATACTGACGCGGCTGAATTGATTGGTAAAGTGGACGCTGTGAGCATCGTTGTACCTACCTCGTTACACCTTGAAACAGCACGGCCTTTTCTTGAAGCCGGTGTGCACATGCTCATGGAAAAACCTTTAGCGCCTTCCTATGAAGAATCCCTTGAACTGGTTGAACTTGCCGAAAAGTCTGGCGTGTTATTTCAAGTAGGACATTTAGAGCGCTTTAATGGCGGTGTCATGGAACTTGCTAAGCGAGTGAAGAACCCTCGGTTTATGGAAGTCACACGTATCGGTCCATTTGTTGCACGTGCGACCGATGTGGACGTGGTAACTGATTTAATGATTCATGATATTGATATTGTGATGTCATTGGTGGGACAACCTATTAGCAATATTTCTGCGGCGGGTACGCCGGTGATTACGGATCATATCGATATTGCCAACGCACGGTTGGAGTTTGCTAATGGCGTGGTGGCGAATGTCACAGCGAGCCGTATTTCAAATAAACAGCAACGTCGCATACGTGTGTTTGAACAAGAACATTATTACGGTTTGGACTACACCAACCAGCAAATTACGGTGGCGAGTACAAAACCTGCCGCAGAAGGGGAAGATTTCCCGAGTGTGGTATCAGAAGAACTTAAAATAGAACCGCGTTTACCGCTTAACCATGAGTTAGAAGTATTTATTGATACGATTAACAACGGAGGTACGCCATTGGTGACCGGACGTGTTGCGCTTGAGGCAGTTCGTGTAGCACATATTATTAAGGAGAAAATCACCGCATGTCAGTCGTAAACGATCCTATCCCCTTTCTTGATTTATCGGCTGAGTATAATGAAATAGAAGCAGAGTGGTTTGCGGCGATTCATGAAACCGGTCAAACCGGACGCTATATTTTAGGGCCTAATGTCCACGCCTTTGAAGAGGAGCTTGCGGAACACGTTGGCTCACAATATGCCGTGAGTTGTGCCAATGGTACCGATGCCTTGATGTTGTCGCTGCGTGCACTCGGTGTGGGTCCGGGTGATGAGGTGATCACGACTCCTTACACTTTTTATGCTACCTCAGAAGTGATTAACCTTGTTGGCGCAACGCCTGTGTTTGCGGATATTTTGCCTGATTGTTTTACGATTGATCCGGCAAGTATTAAAGTAAAAATTACGCCTAAGACTAAAGCAATTATGCCAGTGCATATATTCGGCCATCCTGCACGTATGGATGAGATTAATGCAATAGCCGATGAGCATAGCCTTGCTGTGGTGGAAGATGCCGCACAGGCTTATGGCGCTGATTTGAATGGTAAGCGTGTTGGTAGTCTAGGCACGACTGGTGGGTTTAGTTTTTACCCGACGAAGGTGTTGGGTTGTTACGGTGATGGCGGCATTATCACTACTAGTGATGAAGCCGTAGTTGAATCTATTAAGAAATTACGTAACCACGGTGCCAGTGCGCCGTTTATGCATGATGAAGTCGGTTATAACAGTCGTCTTGATGAAGTGCAGGCGGCCTTGTTGCGGATTAAATTGCGTAAATTGGATGATGATGTTGCTAAACGTCGTACCGTTGCAGCACGTTATACAGAATTGTTTGCAGGCACTGCAGTCACCGCACCGACACTGCCTGAAAATGGTGGACATGCGTTTAATCTTTACACGGTGCGGATGCCTGATCGTGACCGTGTTCGTGGTGTACTCAATGAAAACGGTATTCCAAGTTCACACTGTTATCCATTGGGTTTGCATTTGCAGGAAGTCTATAAAGACTTGGGGTATAAAGTGGGCGATCTACCTGTTTGTGATAAGGCGAGCACAGAAGCCTTATCGTTACCGGTTTATCCTGCGATGAAAATCGAGCATGCAGAAAGAATTGCAGCGACTATTATTGAAGCAATTGGTTAATTAAAATAATAAATTTAGTCTGCTAATAAGTTGGAGAGATTTACAAACTCTTCAACTGATAGCGTTTCGGGTCGGCGTACCGGATCAATGCCAAGTGATTCAATTTGTTCGGCATCGAGTAATATTTTCAGACAGTTTCTCAGTGTTTTACGTCGCTGCGAAAAAGCGGTGGTGACTAAATTTGCAAGCGTTTTTTCATCTTTTGCTATAAAAGGGAGTTCGGCAAAGGGTGTGAGTCGGACAATCGCCGATTCTACTTTAGGTTTTGGCTCAAAGGCATCGGGTGGCACAATAAATAGTTTCTCTACTTTGCAGCGATACTGCACCATAATCGTAAGACGTCCCGATTGCCCTGTTCCTGGTTCAGCAGCCATTCTTTCTACGACTTCTTTTTGTAGCATAAAGTGCATGTCTTTAATAATAGTGGCGTGAGCAAGTAAGTTAAAAATCAGCGGTGTCGAAATATTATAAGGCAAGTTACCGACGACACGTAACTTCCCGTTGTCGCTAGTAAGTTGCTTAAAATCAAAACGCATTGCATCGGCATTGTAAATGCTTAAACTAGAGTAACTGCTTTTTAATATTTCCAGTCCAGTGATGAGATCTCGGTCAAGCTCGATCACTGACATACGATTAACCAGAGGAAGCATTTCACGTGTTAGCGCACCCTGACCTGGGCCAATTTCAACTAAGTTATCGTCAGATTGAAGTCCGATAGATCGGACAATTCTATCGATGATGTGATCGTCAGTCAGAAAGTTCTGTCCAAACCTTTTCCGTGCCTTATGCTTCAAGCTATTTACCTTTGTATTTGAGTAACACGATGATACCACGTGTCCGTGACAAGACTTGTTTCAGTTGATCGTTGAGTGCAGTCGTGGTTTAACCACATTGATGTGGATGCGCTGTTGCTAGATAGTAGATTCGATGTGGCTGTTTATTATTAGTGCATCATTTCAATGGCCGTGTTGATAGCAACATCAAGGCTACCCGAGTCTATTTTCCCGGTACCGGCGAGTTCAAGCGCTGTGCCGTGATCAACGGAAGTACGGATAATCGGAAGCCCTAGCGTGATATTAACGGCACGCCCAAAGCCCATGTGTTTCAGTACTGGCAAGCCTTGATCATGATACATCGCAAGCACGGCATCGGCATCAGCCAGTTTGTTCGCCGTAAACAAAGTGTCTGCTGGCAATGGACCAATCAGGTTCATTCCTTGCTGGCGTAACTTTTTGAGTAAGGGAATAATAATATTGTTTTCTTCTGATCCGAGGTGACCATCCTCTCCTGCGTGCGGGTTTAAACCACAGACTAAAATACGTGGTTGTTGAATCCCAAATTTGTTAATGAGGTCGTGCTGCAAAATTGAAATGACCCTTGCCAATTTTTCTGTCGTGATATTTTTAGCAACTTGGTGTAAGGGAATATGTGTAGTTGCTAGTGCCACACGTAAGCCTTCGGTGGCGAGCATCATAACGGGTGTGTCAATTTGGCATAAATCTGCTAGAAATTCGGTATGTCCCGTGAAAGCGATACCGGCATTGTTGATGTTACTCTTGTGTATGGGCGCCGTAACCATTGCGGCAAACTCATGTTCTAAACAGCCTTGTGTGGCACGCTTTAGCATGGTTAATACATACTCAGCATTGGCAGGATTTAGCGTACCGGTGTTGCAAGGATGTAAAATTGATATGTCGAGTAGGCAATGATGCCCTGCAATGGGTATTTCTTCTGGCTGGTAGTTAGGGAGCTCAAACTTGATATTGAGCTCATTAGCACGTTGTTGTAATAGCTTACGACTACCAATAATAACTGTTTCGACAGGGAGTTTATTGTTGGTGAGCAGGCATAGGTCAGGACCTATGCCTGCTGGTTCTCCACTGGTGAGCACAATGCGACGGACATTTGTCATGAACCTTAAATATCGTTGAGACGATATTCGACAAAGGCTTCATCGCGAATACGTCTTATCCATGCTTGAGTCTCGTCTTCAGTTTTACGATCTCGGATAAATTTTCGAGCCTTACTACGAAGAAATGAGTCGGTATCATCGTGCTCACGTTCATCAAGTTTTTGCACAATATGCCAACCGAATTGAGTTTGAAAAGGTTGGCTAATTTGACCAGGAGCAAGTTTATTCATTTCTTCTTCAAACTTAGGAACTAATGCACCTGGGTTACTCCAGCCTAAATCACCCCCTCGTGTTGCTGAACCACGATCGTCTGAATGAGCACGTGCTAGTGTTGCAAAATCTTCACCGCCTTCAAGTCGGATTAATAATTGTTGCAAACGGGTTTTAGCATCTTCGTTTGACGTTAATTCATTTCGACGAATCAGAATATGTCTGGCTAAGGTTTGTTTTACAACATGGCGCTGTTCAGCACCACGTACGTCTGCAAGCATCACAATGTGAAAACCACTTGGGCTACGAATTGGATCGCTAATATCGCCTTTTTGCATTTTAGTAACGACATCAACAAATATTGATGGAAGTTGGGCGACTTTACGCCAACCAAGATCCCCCCCTTCAAAGGCTTTTTGTCCGTCTGAGCTTGCGGCAGCAACTTGTTGGAAAGAATTGCCTGCGCGTAATTGGCTAATTGCATCGTTGGCTTTTGCTTGCGCGGTTTCAACTTGCTCTGCGCTAGCAGCTTCGGGTAAAGAAATTAAAATATGACTAAGGCGGTATTCTTTATTTTCGTCACTACTGTCTTTATTGGTCGATAAGAAATTATCAATTTCCTGATCAGTGACGCTAACGCGTTGCCGGATGCGTCGTTGCATTAGTCGACTAATAATCATTTCATTGCGTATATCTTCACGAAATACACTGTAATCAAATCCATCATTTTCAATAGCGGAACGAAATTGTTCAAGACTCATATTACTTTGGTTAGCAATACGGTTGATAGAGGCGTTAAGAGCCTTATCATCAATGCGGATGCCACCTCTTTCCGCCGCTTGCAGCTGAAGATGACTAATAATAAGGCGTTCTAATACCTGGCGTCGTAGAACCGCTTCGGATGGGGCTTTGGTGTTACGTTGTTGTAACTGCGCTTGTACGGTTCTTAGCTTAGAATCTAGCTCGCTTTCAAGAATGACATCATCGTTGACTACGGCAACGATGCGATCAACAGTGGAGATAGTGGCATTCGCCGAAATAGAAAAAAACATTAATAAAAACAATAAACTACGTTTCATGGTTCTCGCCGCTCTAGAAAATATCGTTATCACTCGATTGTCTACGATCATAGCCTAGAATACCACGTCCGAGGAATTTTTTGACCTTGTCACCAAAGCTGGTTAATCCCTTCAATTCAAGCTGTAACATGAGTGCGAAATTTTCATTGGTTTGACTTAGATCGTTGATGTATTCACGTCCGATAACGCGAACTACCCAACAACAGTTCTCATATTCAAGACCAGCAAATGCGTCAATAGTTCGTTCTTGATCCAGTGCATAATTCCAACGACCCACGGCACTCCATTGTTTGTTGATAGGCCAATTAACCGAGATATCGGTTTGCTCTAACAGGCTTTGGCGTTGGCGATATGAAAAATTAACAATGTGATTATCTTGTGATTGATAGCGAACGGATACCACGCCTTTTTCTGTTTGACTATTGTTAGGATCATATTGAATACCGGCACGTGCGCTAAGACTACGTGTGAAACGTGCAGTGACTTCTGCAACGATGTCCGAGGTACTGTCTTTTTCAATAATACCGGTTGGTAAAATAACTTCTCGATCTTGGAAGTAATAGATTTGACCGATACTGGCGGAGGCACGTTCAATGCCGGATGACTTATCAATAAAGCGAGTTGTCAGTGCGGCAGTTAATTGGTTTGCATCGCCAATACGATCAGCACCACTGAAGCGGTTTTCACGGAATAGTTGATCAAAGCTGAAGTCAAATAAGCCACTATCAAAGACAACACTTTGACCTGTTTGGTCGACAATTAAATTATTCTGATTTCGCTTAGGTACATTTAAGTAATATAAACGTGGTTCAAGTGTTTGTGTTATCGCGCGACCACCGAAGCTAGTGTCACGATCAAAATACAAACCACTGTCGATGCTAAAAATAGGCACACTTCGATCAGGACTGCTATTTGCCGTTGCTAAGGTGTTTTCTAAATTATATTTCGTGTAGCGCAGGCCAAGTTTAGGTGTGATATACCCATAGCTACTTCGTAATGGCAAGCTGACGGTAGGCAAAATATCGTAACGGCTACCGGTAACACTGCCTTCACGATTGAAATAAACTGCCTCGGCTCTTAGACCATAGTCGAGTCCAAAATATTGGTCAGGAAGATTGGCATTAAAGACAACTTGAGGGAGTCGTTCATAAGGTCGGCTTGAGCTTGGAATCGTATTATCAA
Organism: uncultured Granulosicoccaceae bacterium; assembly: GCA_964542925.1. Taxonomy (GTDB): domain Bacteria; phylum Pseudomonadota; class Gammaproteobacteria; order AKS1; family AKS1; genus Sulfuriflexus. Next base: position 12,451 of record CAZIWG010000026.1, read on the forward strand.
TTGTTTGAAAACCCTGCAGGCGACCCGTCACACTCCAGAAATCACCCGAATAACTCGCATCTACACGGCGTTCTAAATGGGTAATACTCGATAAACGAATACTGTTACCGAGATCTTCAAAGTAATTATCATCAGAAACGTAGTTTATATTTGCATTAACATTGAATCTTGGTGTGATGGCAGTGATATTTTTATAGGCAAAAAGATAACGGTCATCGTCATTATATTCATTGTCACTTGCTAGATACTCGCCCGAAATACTGCCTTTACCCTTTTGGCTTAGGTAGCGGTATTCGCCTCTCAACTGTAAGCCACGTTTTGCAAGAATACGCGGTGTTAAGGTGGCATCACGGTTTGGTGCGATATTCCAGTAGTAAGGGATAGAGAATTCAGCCCCCGATTCATCGGTACTACCAAAGCTAGGTGTTAGGAAACCTGATTTGCGACGGTCATCCAGAGGGAAGGTCATTCTTGGCGCATAGAAAAAAGGAATGCCTTTGAAATTAATAGAGACGTTTCTTGCTATGCCGATACCTTCATCATGATCGAGTTTGATTTTATCGGCGTTCAAATACCAGTCGTTGTTACCGATTGGGCAGGTTGTATAAGTGGTGTTTTTTAAACGCGTGGTATTTTTGTTACCATCACGACGTAAACGCTCGGCTTCCCCTCGACCATGCCGATCGTAGAGATCAAACTTCGCATTAGAAACCGTGGTTCTGTCATCTTTAAAATTTAGTTTTATCTCATCACCACGAATCGCCATGCCACTGTCTTGCAGTGATGCATTGCCTTTTGCTATGGCGAGTTCTACATCACGATTGTATTCAATGTTATCGGCGATGAGGGTTTGATCCGCACGGGTAATGACGACGTTACCTTTAAAACGGGACTGACCTTCTTTAGATAAGTCGGCACTGTCTGCGGATAATTTTATCTCTGCATCGGCACGTTCCGCTGCGCTGACTTTTTTAATAGCTGGGCGTTTAACTGGTGGACAAAGTGCCCAAGGATCATCACCGGCAAGGCTAGCTGTTTTATTATTAGCTGGCGTTGCTGATCGAGTAACAGGTGTAGCTGGTTTATGTGCAGGAATCGGTTCTGGTTTTGCGACAACAGTTTCGACTGGCTCAGGAGCAGGTGCTGGTTCTGGCTTTGTGACAACAGTTTCGACTGGCTCAGGAGCAGGTGTTGGTTCT
>CAZIWG010000026.1:13749-21752 GCA_964542925.1 uncultured Granulosicoccaceae bacterium
TGGTTCTGGCTTTGTGACAACAGTTTCGACTGGCTCAGGAGCAGGTGTTGGTTCTTCCCTTACTGGTAAACTTTCAGGGGGTGGTGTAATCGGCCCATCTGGTCGGCTAATAAATTCAGGTGTTACAACGGGCTGTTTGGGTGCGATAATGCCGGTATTACATTGCCAAGTGCCATTCGCTAGTTTGGTACAGTCCCAACCGGTCGCATCTGCAGCATGCAATGCCACGGGAAAATGCCATAGCACAAGGCTTGAACCCAGCAGGCAGATAAGTCGTTTAGGAACGTGTTTCACTTCGCGTTGTCTTTATTATTTAATATTTATGCTAAATTAGCCCACCCCAAAACTCGTGGGGCCGACTAAAATCGCATAGAATGGCTTTAGCATCAAATTTATATTAAGGATAATTCAACATTGTGACAGTAGTATCTTCTAACTCATTGATAAGGCAGTTTATTTTAATTGTGGTGGTTATAGGAGCAAGTGCTCTAATTGTCGCACTATTGTTCTTGACTGCTCCAGAGAACAAACCTGAGGAGCAGGTACCGATTGCGGTGAAGGTGAGCCCCTTTGTCGTTAACTCAAAAACCATTGAACCGTATGTGAGCGTGACAGGTCGGCTTAAGCCAGCAAATCGTGCTTTGCTGCGCTTTGAAGTGAGTGGGCAGCTTGATGAACGCCTCGTTGAACCTGGTCAATCTGTTAGTGTGGGTGATGTGTTATTAGGCTTGTCTGATGCGGATGCGCGTGATGCGCTCGCCGAGGAACAGGCACGTTTAGATATGGAAACCGCTGCTGTAAAACGTGATCGTCGCTTACTTGAAATTTCACAGAAGGATGTTGTGTTACAACAGCAAGAAGTGAGGCGTTTGCAACAACTACGATCTGAATCATTGGTATCAAGTTCAAAGCGTGATCAGTCCAAACAAAAATTACTCCAATTACAGTCGAATCAAGCGCAGCTACGATACAGTGTTGATACTACACAAGCGCGCTTAAAGTCAGCGTGGGCAGCACAAGCGCGTGCGGCGAGAAATTTACAACGAACACGTTTAACGGCTCCCTTTAATGGCACGGTGAATGTCGTTAATCTAGAAGCCGGCGATTATGTTACTCCTAACGTGGTGGCGGTTGAGTTAGTCGATCTTGAAAACATTGATCTCTACGTTGAAGTGTCTGGTGCAACGGCATCGGCTATTTCATTACAGCAAATAGTGAGTGTCGATGTGAATGGTCAGTTGTACAAAGGAAAAATCATTGCCTTAAGGAGTGATCCTGACCCCAATACCTTCACACATGCGATTCGCATACGACTTGATAGCAAGCATCTATTACCAGGTAATCTTGGCAAGGTTGATTTACCTCTTAAAATACAGCGTTCTGTGTTGACTGTGCCGGTTAGTAGCTTATTACAGCAGGAAGGGCGTAGTTATGTCTTTGTGATTAAACAAGGGCAATTAGAACGGCGTGAAGTGCAACGAGGTATTCGTGATAAAGACAGTATTGTTGTGACATCGGGTTTACAGCAAGGTGAGCGCATCGTTGCTCGCGATATTGCTGCCTTGGCGGATGGGCAACACATCGAGTTGTTCAAATAAAATATAATGTTCCTAATTCGTTTTAGCATTAATAATCCCTTATTGACCAACATGCTGTTGGTCATTATTTTTATCACAGGGTTGTTGTCGTGGAACGCTATGCCGCAGGAAATGTTCCCGAATATCCAGCTTGATAAAGTCCGAATCAGCACCGTATTTGAAGGCGCTGCCCCTGAGGAAGTTGAACGGCAGGTTACCCTGCCTATTGAAGAAGAATTTGATGGTGTTGCTGATATTGATGTGGTGACGTCGACTAGTCAGGAAGGTGTTTCAACCGTTTTGATTAAACTGAAACCTGGCTCTAATGTTGATGATTTTCTCAATGATGCCCGTGAAAGGGTAAATCGGATCACCGATTTACCCGAGCTGGCTGATGAGCCTGAAGTCGTCAGACTGGAAGCACGTTTTCCAGTCATCAGTGTTGCTCTGTACGGTGAGATTGCACGGGGTGAATTGTATCTGCGTGCGGAACAGGTAAAACGTCGCTTACTGCAATTACCGGGGGTTGCTGGCGTGGGCGTGGCAGGTGATCGTGATTGGGAATTATGGGTGATTGTTGATCCAGAGCGTCTTGCTGCACGTAACATTGCGTTGGCGACCGTTATTCAATCTTTACGAAATAACCTTGATGATACGCCGGGCGGCTCCATTCGCTCGATTGAAGGCGATATTTTATTGCGCGGCAAAGGCGTGCAACCCGAGCCTGAGAATATTGCAGGTATTGCCTTGCGAACCAATAAAAGTGGCGGTCAATTATTACTCAGTGATATTGCCAAGGTGCAATTACGGCTAGAAGAAGCCACGACCTTAGGTCGATTTAACGGCAAACCCTCAGTGAATTTAACTGTCACAAAAACGGCGGAAGCATCCACGATTGATGTCTCAGATAAAGTAAAACAATTAGTCGAACAGTTACGCATCGAGCTGCCTAATAGTCTTGAATTAGGCTTGTTCAGTGATTTGTCGGTTTATGTTCGCACACGGCTAAATACAGTGAAGTCGTCCGGCCTAGTGGGGCTAGTCTTAGTCTTGTTATCGTTGTATTTATTTTTAAATTTCCGTGTCGCGGCGATTACGGCAATGGGTATCCCCGTCTCGTTTTTGTTTGCCATCACCATGATTTATTATTTTAATTACACGATAAATATGGTGTCGTTATTTGCCTTCCTGATTGCACTGGGCATGATTGTGGATGACGCGATTATTGTCACTGAAAATATTTACCGGCACATGGAAGAAGGCATGCCTCACTACCGTGCTGCCAAGGTGGGGGCGAGTGAAGTATTTTGGCCGGTGATTGCCTCGACGACCACTACGGTCGCTGCGTTTTTACCTATGTATGCGATAGGCGGTACGTTAGGCGCGTTTATTGCGGTAATACCGGCGGTGGTGAGTTTTGCTTTGCTGGGTTCATTGCTGGAAGCCTTCGGCGTGTTGCCATCCCATGCGGCTGAGATGTTGCGGGTAGAAAAGAGCAACCATTCGCGTTGGGTGAATTGGTCGGCATTATTGAAAAGATATTTGAGCCTATTGCGTTGGTCACTATTGAATCGCTATCTGGTGTCGACCATTACACTTTGTGTGTTACTGATTGTGATTGTTTTCTCGGTAACGCGGGTGCCTTTTCAATTATTCGGTCATGTGAATATTGGTCAGTTCTTTGTCAATATTGAAGCACCGAGTACCTATAGTTTAGACGACTCAAAACGTTTGGCGGTTCGGGCAGAGCTTGCAGTGAAAGAGGTGATAGCCGAGGACGAATTAAAAACCATGCTGACGAATGTGGGTGTGAGTATTATTGATTTTAACCGCTTCCGTTTTGGCAGCCACTATATTCAATTAGTGGTAGATCTGGAGAAACAAGCACCACAGGGCTTTATTGAACGCTGGGTAACGCCATTGGTGAATTTGAAATTCAGTCATGAAGGCACGCGAGAACGTTCAGCCGATGAGATTATCAATATTGTTCGGCAACGACTTGCTTCGGTGTCAGGTATTCAACGCCTTTCTATTTTACGTCCACAGGGTGGACCGGCAGGCTCGGATATTGAAGTGGGTGTGCGTGGACGAGACATTAAAATATTGCACGAAGAATCCTTAGCTATCCGAGATTATTTGCGAGGCATCCCCGGTGTAAAAGATGTCAGTCAGGATTTAGAAAAGGGTAAATTGGAATACCATTACAGTTTGAATGATCGCGGGCGGCAACTGGGACTGACGCAAAAAGATTTAGCTGATGCAGTGCGTAGTGGTTTTCTTGGTTTGGAAGTCACGTATGTCACGTGGCAAGAAAAACGTATTCCGGTACGTGTTATTTACCCTGAGAATTGGCGACATACCTCATCGAAGTTAGAAAAGTTACGCATCAGTTTACAAACAGGCGGTTCGGTTTACTTGGGTGAGGTTGCTGACATTAAAGTGGGGCGTGGCTTGAATGTGGTGAATCGACGTGACGGAAGACGTTTGGCAACGGTAACGGCAGAAGTAGATAGCGATATTCTTACTCCGATTGAGGCTGCCGATTTAATACGTGAGAAATTTGCAGACATAACAGAGCGTCGTCCAGGTTACACTTTGGTTTTCTTGGGTGAGAAAAAAGAAGCCTCAGATTCTATTGCGGATATGAGACGTGCTGGGATTATTGCCTTAGCGATTATCTATTTTATTTTGGTTGCTTTGTTCCGTTCGTTACTTGACCCGCTGGTGGTGATGTTCGCCATCCCGTTTGGCATTATCGGTGTTATTGTGGGTCATGTGATGTTTGGGTATAACTTACAGTTTTTATCCTTGGTGGGTTTTCTTGCCTTAAGCGGGATCGTGGTAAATGATTCTTTGATCTTGATCGACTTTGCTAAAAAAGTGAGAAAACAAGGCTGGGATCGTGTTGAGGCAATCATTGAAGCAGGGCGAGTGCGAATACGACCTATTTTATTAACTACGGTCACAACTTTTTTAGGTATTTCACCGTTAATATTTTTTGCATCGGGACAGACCGCCTTTTTATCCCCCATGGCAGTGAGTCTTGGCTTTGGCTTAGTGTTTGCAACGGTGCTTATTTTAGTCGTACTACCTTGTTTTTATTTAATTGCCGATGACATGCGAATTCATACCTGTCGTTTTGTACGTGGCTTATTAAATCAGCCTGAACCTGAAGATCCTCGTGCGATATTATGTTTGCTGAGCGATCGCCCAACTGAAAAAGAAGAGTAATGTTTTATGAGTGACAGGTTAAAGCAACTCAAAGATTGGTTGAAACAACAAATAGGCGAGGATTGTGAATTTGCACCGGCATCAAGTGATGCCAGCTTTCGACGTTATTTTCGTATTGAAACAAAACAGGGTAGCCGTATTGTGATGGACGCGCCGCCTGAGCAAGAAGACTGCCAAGCCTTTATTCATGTTGCCGCATTGTTGCGAGAAGTTGGACTCAACGCGCCAGAGGTTATAGCCGAGGATCTGCAATCTGGCTTTTTACTATTGAGTGATCTAGGTAATACAACCTATTTAGACGTGCTTAACAACGAAACTGTAGAAGGTCTTTATGGCGATGCATTGGCTGCTTTAACCAGCATGCAAGCCGCTGTTGATGTCAGTAGTTGCGAGTTACCTGTATACGATGCCAACTTATTGCAAACAGAATTGGATTTATTCAAGGACTGGTATTTAGGCAAACATGGCGGTATCAGTTTGACTGAATCACAACAAGCTATTTGGCAGTCAAGCTGTCAGATATTGATCGCCTCTGCGTTAGAACAACCTGTTGTCTGTGTGCACCGTGATTATCATTCGCGAAATTTGATGCAGGTGAATGAAAGACATAATCCAGGCATTCTTGATTTTCAAGATGCTGTACTTGGGCCAGTGACGTATGATTTGGTATCCTTACTACGAGATTGCTACATCAGCTGGCCACGGCAACAAGTTGAAGAGTGGGTGGCAGGCTTTTATGAGCAAACAACCCATTCCGGCGTTATTGATGTGGATAAAATCAGTGCGCAGCAATTCCTGCGATGGTTTGATTTAATGGGCGTGCAACGGCATCTGAAAGCCATTGGTATTTTTGCGCGCTTGTATCATCGAGATGGCAAACAGGGTTATGTGGGTGATATTCCCCGCACTTTGAGCTATGTCATAGAGGTGTCTAGGCGTCGCCCGGAATTAGAGGATTTTTATAGGTTGTTAACCGACTTGTCATTACCTGATCAGGCATTATAAAGTTATACCATGAAAGCCATGATTCTTGCTGCTGGTCGAGGTGAGCGTTTAAGACCGCTTACCGATACGACGCCAAAACCACTATTGAAAGTGGGCGGGCAGAGCTTGATTGAATACCATCTATTGGCGCTGAAAAAAGCCGGTCTTGATGAGATTGTCATTAACTTGTCTTGGTTAGGCGACCAGATTGAAAGTCAGTTAGGTGATGGCAGCCAGTATGGTGTGGCGATCACCTATTCCTATGAAACTGAGCAGGCTCTTGAAACAGGCGGTGGTATTTTTAATGCATTGTCACTGTTGGGTGACGACGTGTTCATTGTGACCAATGCGGATGTCTGGACAGATTATGATTACAGCCACCTACCTTCATCTTTGGATGGCTTGGCACATTTGGTGATGGTGGACAACCCCGCGCAACATCCTGAGGGTGATTTTTCACTACAGCAGGGTTTGTTACAGGAAGCAGGGCAACAGCGACTAACCTTTTCTGGGATAGGTGTTTATTCTCCGGCATTATTTAGCGGCATCACAGACACGATTTTCCCTTTGGCGCCGTTATTGCGAGATGCTATGCAACAAAATTGTATCAGTGGTGAGCATTATCAAGGTGACTGGTTTGATATTGGTACGATTGAACGCATGCAATGGCTTGATGCTCGTTTGAAAGGCGAACCGAATGGGTGAGGAGATCGATCACGGTTCTTTTTCGTCTGATGACTTCGAGCAATTTAAACAACAGTTGCAGCAGCAAACAGCATTATTAAAAAATTGGTTTGATGACGATATTTTTTCACAACAACATCCGTATGGTGGTTTTGAGTTGGAGGCGTGGTTAGTCAGCAAGAAAGCGCAGCCCCTCGCTATCAATGAACAATTCATACAACAGCTCGATAATAATTTAGTTGTACCAGAGTTAGCGCGATTTAATATTGAACTGAATGGCACGCCACAAGTTCTGCAAGATAATGCTTTGCATCAGTTACAAACGGAATTAGAACAGACCTGGCAAGCCTGTTGCGACACTGCGAACCAATTAGATAGTCAATTAGTGATGACCGGCATTTTACCAACCGTGCAAGACAAAGATTTGTGTCCAGATAATATGTCCAAGTTAGTGCGTTATCAGGCATTGAATGATCAAGTGTTACGACTGCGTCAAGGTAAGCCCTTGCAGTTAGATATCAATGGTCATGAGCATTTACAAAGTACCCATTATGATGTGATGTTGGAATCAGCGGCAACATCATTTCAAATTCATCAGCAAATATCCGCACAACTTTCGCGTCGCTATTACAATGCTGCATTGGTGATTGCTGCACCACTGTTAGCCGTTTCCACGAATTCGCCTTATTTATTTGGTAAGCAAGTGTGGGAAGAAACACGGGTGCCTTTGTTTGAGCAATCCGTTGAACTTGGTGGCATTGGTGGTGCTGCATCGGGGCCGATGAAGCGGGTGAGTTTTGGCAGTGGCTATTTACATCATTCGCTGATGGAATGTTTTATTGAAAACAATGAACATTTTCCAACGCTTTTACCGTTGGTGGGTGTTGATAGTCAGACAGACGATGAGTCGCGGTTGCCACATTTGCGTATGCACAATGGCACAATATGGCGTTGGATTCGTCCGTTAGTCGGTTTTGATCAGAAGGGAATGCCACACTTAAGAATTGAGCAACGGGTAGTACCGGCAGGGCCCACGATTGTTGATGCCATTGCTAATTCAGCATTTTTTTATGGATTAATGGAAGCTTTGGTGTCACAAGAGGTGCCCATTGAAAGTGAAATAGATTTCGCTTGCGCGCGGGATAATTTTTATGCCGCCGCCAGAGATGGGATCACGGCACAATTTACTTGGCAGTCAAAGAAATGTTCTGTTACGTCGCTTATACAACAACAATTACTACCATTAGCGATGCAGGGGTTAACGCATTTAGGGATTGATAAACAGGACATAGAATATTATTTGGGTATTATTCAATCCCGTCTGGCAACAGGGCAAACGGGTAGCGTATGGCAGCGACGTAGCGCAATGGCTTTAAACGGTGATTTACAAGCGATGACCTTACAGTATCTCCAGCATCAACAATCAGGTCGTCCCGTTCACGAGTGGCCAGCGCCATGAGTAGTCGTTTGTTACACGAATTTGATTATTTACCTGAAGGCTTGCTTGATTGCGATGCGAGTGAGTTA
>CAZIWG010000026.1:21852-33464 GCA_964542925.1 uncultured Granulosicoccaceae bacterium
GATGCACCGCAATCAGTGGTTTCACTTCAGTTTGTTGAGGATTTGGATCATTTGAATTTCCGTGAACTGGCGTCCGGCACAGTGTTGGCAACCATTGAAGGTGATAGCAGTGCGGTGAAGCTAGAAGTGATGGATGAAAATGGTCAGGATCGCTGGCAGGATTATTTTGCTATTAACGATCAGCAATTATCAATAGCACAGGCGGTAATGCCATCCATGTTGACGCTGGATAAAAAAGTGATCAGGCAGGACTGTTTGTGTTATCTGATGGAACGAATGCCGTTACCTGAAAAGGGCTAACAACTAGGCGCTTTTGCGAACCGGATTTAATTTATCAAGAATACTGGATTTTTGTGCTGACTTGTCATGGGTAGCAATGAGTTTACCGTTGATACAAGCGCCACGACGTATCTCAATGCGTTCGTAATACACGTCTCCATTGACATGCGACTGAGGGTGTAAAATGACACAGCCCGATGCATGGACATCACCATTAATGGTGCCATTAATTTCGGCATCGCAGGTTTTAACATAGCCATCAATGATGCCTTCACGGCTGAGCGTCATACGCGCAGAATCACCAGGTTTGCTTTCGATGCTGCCAATCACGCGACCATCAATGTGCAGCCCACCACTAAACAAGAGGTCACCGTTAAACTCAATGCCATTGCCAATGAGGCATTGCACGGCAGTATTGGTGTTTTTAGGGGCTTTTTTGTCCGACATGCTGCTGTCCTTTAGATAATATTGTGTCTCGGACGATTAATAATAGCAGATATTTTTCAGCATGCACCGCGCAAAGCTTGTCTAGGAAACGTTTTTTCCGGAGGCTTGTAGATCGGCATGGTAAGAAGAACGCACCATGGGACCGCTGGCGACGTTATCAAAGCCAATTGAACGCGCATAGTCACCCAGCTCATCAAATTCCTCAGGTGTGACATACCGCGATACGGGTAGGTGATAGCGGCTGGGTTGCAGATATTGCCCTAGCGTGAGCATATTTACATCATGTACGCGGAGATCACGTAATACCTCTTTGACCTCGTTTATTTCTTCACCGAGCCCCAGCATAATACCCGACTTGGTTGGCACATTTGGGTAGGCTTGCTTAAAGCGTCGCAGTAGTTTCAGTGACCACGCATAGTCAGAGCCAGGACGGGCTTGCTTATATAAACGTGGAATGGTCTCTAGATTATGGTTAAACACATCGGGTGGTGCTTGTTCCAGTAAAGCCAGGGCGACATCCATGCGGCCACGAAAATCAGGTACGAGGATTTCTATTTTAGTATTTGGCGATTGCTGGCGAATTTGATCAATGCAGGCAACAAAATGTGCTGCGCCACCATCACGCAAGTCATCGCGATCTACCGAGGTAATCACCACATATTTAAGCCCCATATTGGCAATGGTTTCGCCTAATTTGACCGGCTCATTTTGTTCCAATGGTTTAGGACGACCATGTGCCACATCACAGAAAGGACAGCGGCGAGTACAAATGTCGCCCATGATCATGAAGGTGGCGGTGCCGTGGGCAAAACATTCTCCAAGATTAGGGCAAGCGGCTTCTTCACAAACCGTATGCAGCTGTTGTTCACGCAACAGCCGCTTGAGACGTTCGACCTCAGGCGCGTTATGTGAGCGACCACGAATCCACTTGGGTTTGCGCAATGGCGTTACCGTCGGTTCGATTTTAATCGGAATACGGGAAACTTTAGACTCGCCCTTGAGTGGGTTTTTAGTTTTAGGTGATTCGCTCATTGTTTGGCTCTGTTTTCATAAACGCGCGCATTGTACCCCAGTTCATGGCTGAGTAGGGTACAGAGTCGATCACTGATTTTGGGTAGGGGATCTTGAATACCTAGATCACAGCACTGTGTGACGGGCATCTCTGGATAGCCACAAGGATTAATGCCATCAAATGGGCTTAAATCCATATCCACATTAAGACTAAGACCATGGTAGCTGCGGCCATGAGTAATACGCAGACCGAGGGCAGCTACTTTGGCGTTATTCACATAAACACCGGGGGCATCGGCTCGGGCATTGGCAGACAAGTTGTATTCAGCGAGGAGTTGAATAATGCTCTGTTCCATGGCGCTGACCAAATCACGTACCCCTTTTTTAGCGCGACTAAGATCCAGTAAAACATAAAGAACAATTTGCCCAGGGCCGTGATAGGTAATTTGACCACCCCGATCAATATCAATCACGTCGATGCCCTGTGCATTGAGTAAATGTTCGGGTTTGCTATTACGTCCTTGGGTAAAGACTGGTGGGTGTTCAAGCAGCCAAAACTCATCAGCTGTGCTGGCATCACGCGTTTGGGTAAACATGCGCATGGCATCCAGTGTAGGCTGGTAATTTTGCCGCCCAAGTTCACGAATAATGATGGTATCAAGCACGGACATCGCTTAGAGCAACATTAAGACATGTTCGTGGGCATGCAATTCACGGTAGAGTTTATCAAGCTGTTGCTTACTTTGTGCCTCGAAAGTAACCGTGATAGAAACAAACTTGCCTTTGCCGCTGTCACGTTTTTTGACAGCATGGGTTTTTATTTCTTCCTCAATATGTCGGCTTACAATTTCCAGCACAATATCTTCAAGCTCAGGGATATTACGCCCCATGACTTTCAGTGGGAATTGGCAGGGAAACTCAAATAAGGTGTCTTCAGTAGAGTCAGTCATAGTCGTTATTTTACCTAGTAATGAGGACTAAGTGGGGGTTTTAGGTATATTTTTAAAGTGTTATGTAACGAAAAGACCTAAATTCATAGAGGTTATTAACGTAATTGTTAAAGATAAATTGTCTGAGAGTCGTGAATTTCAGATATTATGGCATGATTGAAGAAAGTGTAATATACCGATGTACAGTAACGAAATTGCGTAAATGAAGAATGAGCAGTAAAACACGGGTTCCCCTAATAATAGCTTTTACCATTGTGCTGGTATTTGTGGTCAGTTTGACTGCAACGGGCGCCTATTTATTATTATCAGGTATTCAAAAAGTGGAAAAGGTGGTTGCTGAGAATACTCAAAAAGGTGACATTATTAGTGACATGCGTGTTGCAGCACGGCTTCGGGCATTATCACTAAGTCAAATGTTATTGATTAATGACCCGTTTGACAGAGAAGATGAATATGATCGGTTTAACAATTTTGGTACAGATTTCATTGTTGCACGAAATAAGTTAAAAAAAACAAACTTAACCAAACAAGAAAAAATTATTTTTGAAAAAGAAATTCTATATGCGAGTAAAATAGGGCTAATCCAACAAGAAATTGTTAAAAATGTTCAAGATGGAAATATTGAGGAAGGCACAAGGTTGCAAGTTAAGAAAAGTATCCCATTGCAAAGGATAACGGATAACTTGTTAAATAAATTGCAAACGTTGCAGCGTGAGAGTACATCAAAAGCTGTTGTTGATGCCGTTGAAGAGTTCCTGGGTTCTTTATATATTTTATTAACAATGGCGGTGATTATTTTGCTTGCAACGATGACGGTAGCGCGTATTGTTGTAAAAAGAACCATTGCTTCTGAGCAAGCGACTCTTTTAAAACAACTTGAATTAGAAAGAATGGTTCAAGAACGAACATCGGAACTAATGCTTGCAAAAGAACAAGCAGAGCAGGCAAGTCAAACCAAAACAGAATTTCTTTCACAAATGAGCCATGAGTTAAGAACGCCACTTAATGCCATCCTTGGGTTTTCACAAATACTACAGTTTGACCGAGATAAAACATTAACGGCAGAGCAACTTAAGAATGCAGCAGAAATTCAAACAGCTGGTAACCATTTGCTTGAATTGATAAATGAGCTGCTTGATTTGGCTCAAATTGAGTCGGGGAATTTAGAGCTGGATGTTGAACCTATTCCCTTATTTGAGGTTATGAATGACGTCGTTACCATGCTTGAGCCCTTGGCTAAAAAGCAAGATATAAAAATCATAAATTCTATTAAAGAAACGACCGCCAATGTTATGGCGGATAGGTTAAGGTTAAAGCAAGTATTGTTAAATGTTATTGCTAATGCAATTAAATACAATTATGAAAATGGTTCCGTATATATTGATGTTGAAATTGAAAATAATGAGTTATTAAAGTTCTTCATTAAAGATACTGGGCAAGGAATTTCAGAAGAAAACAGGGAACGTGTGTTTAATAACTTTGAGCGGTTGAGTAGCCATGGTGGTATTGAGGGAAGTGGTATAGGCTTGTCTGTCTCGCGTCATCTTATTGAATTAATGAACGGTAAAATTGGGGTTGAGAATACCAAGGATGATGGCAGTACCTTCTGGATTGAACTGCCGGTTAAATAATATTTAATTACCAGGGGCATTATGCAAACATTTGAATTAGATGGCAGAGAGTTTATTGAGTTGCATAATTTGCTAAAAATAACAGGAATGTGCAGCAGCGGTGGTCAAGCTAAATTGATTATTGCAGATGGCATGGTGACGGTTAATGGTAAAATAGAAATACGTAAACGCTGCAAAATACGCTCAACACAATGTATTGAATTCAATGGAGAATCGGTGACTGTGGTTTAATAATGGCAACACTTATATTTAGACTCAATGATACCCCTGATGAGGAAGCCGATGCGATAAGGGCATTGCTCAATGAACATCATATTGAATTTTATGAAACCACTTCAGGCAACTGGGGTTTCTCTGTCGCAGGAATATGGATTAAAAATAATAATGATAAACAACTGGCAAGAAATTTGATAGATGAATTTCAGTTACACTATCGCCCAGATGTTCATGTTGAGGTTGATAGTTTTTTTCAGGTTTTATTAAAGCAACCCGTTCGAGTCGTTTTTTATTTAGCGATTATTTTGTTTATAGTATATTTTTCGGTGATGCCTTTTATGGGTATTGGTGAATAGGGGATGAGGTTTTTGAGATGAGTGAAACAAAGTGCTGTGGCTCAGAATGTTGTGACACAGAAGAACAGGCAAGCAATGGTACTGAAAACGATCAACATCGTCAGGAGGTACGAGAGGCCTATGCACAAGTGGCTAATGCGAGTAATGAAGGGGATGCTTGCGGAATAGAAAGTAGTTGCTGTGGTGTGTCTGATGATGCGGCAATCAACACCTTGATTTCAACTCGACTAGGTTATAGTGAGGCGGATCTTGAGTTTGTGCCAGAAGGTGCAGATATGGGCTTGGGCTGTGGTAATCCTCGTGCCATTGCTTCTTTAAAGCCTGGGGAAGTGGTGGTTGATCTGGGGGCAGGGGGTGGTTTCGATTGTTTTCTAGCTGCACAAGAAGTCGGTAATACGGGGCATGTAATTGGTATTGATATGACACCGGATATGTTAAGCAAGGCACGTGCAAATGCGACGAAAGGAAAATTCACTAATGTTGAATTTCGTTTGGGTGAAATTGAACATTTGCCGGTAGAGAATGAAATTGCTGATGTCATTATCTCAAATTGTGTGATTAATTTATCGCCCGATAAACAACAAGTATTTAAAGAAACCTTTCGTATATTAAAGTCGGGTGGACGTTTAGCTATATCCGATGTAGTGGCAACGGTCGAATTACCAGAAGCAATGCGTAATGATCCCATGTTAGTGGCTGGCTGTATGGGTAACGCCTCACTTATCGATGATTTAATTATCATGATGCAAGCCGCTGGCTTTGAAAATATCCGTATAGAGCCAAAAGATGAATCCAAAGAGTTTATTAAGGATTGGGCTCCTGAGCATAATGTAACAGACTATGTTGTCTCAGCGTCTATCGAAGCGATTAAACCTTCAGGTGGTTGCTGTTGCTAATTCCTAATTGAGTAACGTTTATCGTGCCTCACCAGATCGTAATAATTGTTTGTGTTGTTGGTAGCGTTCCAGCATATCTTTCCAATAAGGTCCGGGTATACCGTTACCGACAGGCTTATTGTCAAGTTGTGTTACAGGTAGAATTTCTTTTGTTGAACTGGTTAGCCAAATTTCATCAGCATTGAGTAGGTCATCAGTACTGATATCTGACTCACTAAAGGGAAGCCCCGCGTCGGCAGCGATTTCAAGAATTAAATCACGTGTAATACCAGGGAGCAGGCATTCATCTTTTGCCGGTGTAATAATCTGACCGCCTTTAACAATAAATACATTACTTGCCGCACCTTCGGTGATTTTACCATCACGATTAAGAATAGCCTCATCCGCACCGGCTTCACGGGCAACCTGACGCATGAGCGTATTAGGTAACAGGGCGATAGATTTTATATGACAATAGCGCCAGCGAATATCCTCATGAGTAATTGCCTTAACACCATTTTCGAGTTTAGCTTTGCTGACCGGTTGCATGGGGGTGCTCATCACAAAGCGTGTTTGTGATATCTGCTCAGGAAAAACATGATCGCGTTTAGCCGCACCACGAGTGATTTGCAGGTAAATGGATTGATCTTGATTGCTTTGATTATTACGTTGCACAATTTCTTCGATGATTTGTTGCCATTGGCC
Source organism: uncultured Granulosicoccaceae bacterium (assembly GCA_964542925.1). Classification (GTDB taxonomy): domain Bacteria; phylum Pseudomonadota; class Gammaproteobacteria; order AKS1; family AKS1; genus Sulfuriflexus. The sequence continues at coordinate 28,323 of CAZIWG010000026.1, forward strand.
GGTAGTTAATGGATTTTCAAGGTGAATGCCATCTAAACTATTATTAAGTCGTTCAAGATGTTGTTGTAAGCGAAATAGACGACCACCATAGGCAGGAATGACTTCGTAGACGCCATCACCAAAGATAAAACCCCGGTCTAGTACGGATACTTTGGCTTCTTCAATGGGAAGGAAGTCACCATCTAAATAAACAATCGACATAATAATTTAACCAAACCAGCCTTTAACTAATAATATAAACCAATCGACTAAACGCTTCCACCAACTGCCTTGTTCAATCTCATGTAAAGCAACGAGCGAGCGTTCGGCAATAATCTTGTCGTTGAGGGTCACTTTCAAATTACCCAGTACTTGATATTTATTAATAGGCGCTTCGATAATCGATTCAAAACTAATACTGGGTTTTAGTTGTTTATATTGACCGCGAGGAATAGTGACATAAAGATCTTTAAGCAAGCCTAATGACGCTTTATCTTTAACGCCTTTCCATATGTCAGTCGAACTGATTTCAGTATTGGCATCATAGAGTTTATGGCTGCGGAAAAAGCGGAAACCATAGCTAAGTAGTTTCTGCGATTCTTTTACACGTGCGGCATCACTTTTTGTTCCAAGCACAACAGAGACAAGACGCATCCCATCACGAAGCCCTGAAGCAACTAAACAAAATCCAGCTGATTCAGTATGACCGGTTTTAATACCGTCAACATATTTATCACGCCAGAGTAATTTATTACGGTTGTACTGAGTAATGTTGTTAAAGGTGAATTTCTTTTCCGCATACATTTTATAATGTTCAGGAAAATCTCGAATCAAGGCACTGCCTAATATCGCCAGGTCATGAGGCGTGGTGTAGTGCTCAGGATCAGGAAGCCCAGTACTGTTGACAAAATGCGTACCCAACATACCAAGTTGTTTGGCATAGTTGTTCATGAGTGAGGCAAAGGCATCTTCACTGCCAGCGACATATTCTGCCATGGCGACGGTGGCATCATTACCAGATTGAATAATGATGCCTTTTAGTAAACTTTCTACATCAACCTGTTTACCCACCTCAACAAACATACGTGAGCCAGGCATACGCCACGCTTTCTTACTGATGGTGACCTTGTCTTGCATGGTAATGTTACCGGCTTTGAGCTCGTGGCTAATGACGTAGGTCGACATCATTTTTGTCAGGCTGGCTGGTTCCATGCGCTGGCCACCCTTATTTTCAGCGATGATTTGTCCGCTGTTGAAATCCATTAGGACATAACCCTTGGCCGCCAATGTTGGCGCAACCGGAACGGTGCTTGCCGCCTGTAAGGAGGTGATAGCTAATAACAGGCCGATCAATAATAAATGGGTAATAAGTTTATGCGGGGCTCTGAATTGTTTCATAACATAGGTCTTTTTTTAATGTGTTTTGTATTGTAGCGAGTTAGGTCAATCAATAACAACGTGTGCTTCATTTATGCCAAGAGTGGATAATTGATCAACGATTTGATCCGCTTCCTCAACGCTGGATAAGGGACCAATGCGGACACGGAAAACAGGATTTCCCGAGACATTGATGGTTGTTATTTTAGCGCGCTCAAAGGCGGCATTGTGTAGTTTGTGATGCAATTGCTGGGCATTGTATCGACTGGAAAATGCACCGACCTGCAGGAACATATTCGGCGTTATGTTAGCTTTATTACGGGGATGTTGGTGTTGCCGTGATATTGATGGTGAGGTCTCGTTGCTACCGTTTAATGCACGTATTTCAACTAAGCCGGTACCACTGGCAGTAATACCTAATTTGGTCGCTGCTGCATAGGAAAGATCGATAATCCGGTTAGGGTGGAAGGGGCCTCGATCATTGGCTTTAACAATAACGCGTTTATTGTTACGTAGGTTGACGACTTCTAAATAGGTGGGTAAAGGCAAGGTTTTGTGTGCTGCCGTCATTGCATACATATCATAAGGCTCACCGCTGGAGGTACGGCGACCATGGAATTTGGTGCCATACCAAGAGGCGATCCCTCGTTGTGTGAAACCGGCGCTACTTTCTTTAACGTAATAACGTATTCCACGTACCACATAGGATTTAGGGTTTCCATATCGACTACGCGGTTCAGCTTGAGGTACGGCATCAGGTACATTGGATAGATCGCGGTGGTGGGTAGGTGCGCTATCTCCTTTCTCAAAAAAAGAGGGTGAACTCCCACAAGCAGTCAAAAGAGATGTCAGCAATAAGACTAGACTGAGTCGGTAAGGATTAGGCATCTGCATCACTCTTTAATTCTTGTTGACGAAGTCGGACTTGCTCTGCTAATTGATAAACCGCCATCGCATACAGTGCACTATGGTTATAGCGGGTGATGACGTAAAAATTATTTAAGCCAAGCCAATGTTCTGGCGCATCGGTGCCTTCAAGGTTGATGACAGCAGCGAGTGTATTGCCTTCCAGTGTAGCATCTATTCCTGTAAAACCTTGTTGGCGTAGACTTGCAATCGTGTGAGAGGGTTTTAATGCTTTTTCTTTTAATAGTGCCTTATCTGTATTGTTAGAGGGTTTAATTGTCTGTGTGATTTTGTCACCCCGTTTCCAGCCGTGTCGAACAAAGTAATTAGCCACACTGCCAATTGCATCGGCGGGGTTATTCCAGATATCACGTTTGCCATCACCATCAAAATCAATGGCGTAACTACGAAAACTGCTGGAAATGAATTGTGGTTGCCCCATTGCACCGGCATACGAACCTTTTAATGATAAAGGATCGACGTTCTCTTCACGTGTCATGAGTAAATAGTGTTTGAGTTCACTACGGAAAAATTTGCTGCGAGGAGGATAGTCGAAGGCAAGGGTTGTGAGGGAATCAATGACACGATAGCTACCGGTATTGCGTCCATAGCGTGTTTCGACACCAATAATACCGACGATAATTTCAGGGGGTACACCGTATTTATTTTCTGCCTGTTTTAATAATTCGGTATGCTTATTCCAGAACTCAACACCGAGATCAATGCGTGATTGAGTAATAAAAATAGGTCGATAGGCATACCAAGGCTTTTTCTCGGCTGGGCGAGTCATTGCCTTGATGATAGAGGGCTGCATCCGTGTTTTGGAAAAAAGCGTTTTAAGTTTGGCTTGGTCAAAACCGTGTTTCTTCTGCATCTCATTGATAAATAGTTGAATATCTTTACGTTCACTTAAGTTTTCAGCCGTCGCAGTTGATGTCATGAGCAAGTTTAAACTGAGAATAGCGATAAATATTTTTGTGTATTGAAGCATGTGCATCCTATCTTTTAATTAGTTTGTTATTGTGACAACAATTTTCGGTGAGTGTGCAATGACATGAGGATACCGAAAGCGATCATCAACGTCACCATGGATGTGCCACCATAACTGATTAGCGGTAGTGGTAATCCAACCACCGGTAATATTCCTGTCACCATGCCAATATTGACGAAAAGGTTAAAGAAAAAAGTAATCGCGATACTGCCACCGACTAAACGTCCGAAGGTATTTTGTGCCTGTGTTGAGATATACAGGCTACGGGCGATAATGAATAAATATAAGGTGAGTAAAACTAAAATACCCATGAGGCCAAATTCTTCACCAAATACAGCAAAAATAAAGTCAGTAGAGCTTTCGGGTAAAAACTCTAAGTGTGATTGAGTACCGTTTAACCAGCCCTTGCCGTAAAGACCACCTGACCCAATCGCGATTTTTGATTGAACAATATGCCAACCTGAACCGAGCAAGTCTTGTTCGGGATTCAAGAAAGTCAGTACTCGTTGGCGCTGATAATCATGCATGAAATACCAGAGTGCCGGCGCAGCGGCAACCGCAGCTAACATGGCACTAAAAATATATTTCCAACGTATACCGGATAGCAGCATGACAAAAACCCCCGAACTTGCGATAACTAATGAGGTACCAAGATCGGGTTGTTTGGCTATGAGTAAAGTCGGCACCACAATCAGGATGATGCAGACGATGATACGAGAAGGTTTGGGGGGTAAAGGGGCATCAGCCAAATACCAGGCAAGTACCATGGGTAAGGTAATTTTAATGATCTCAGAAGGTTGAAAACGAACAAAGCCAAGATCAAGCCAGCGCGTAACGCCTTTGCCTTCGCCAAACGTTAACACGGCTATCAATAAGACAATTCCAATGGCAAATAACCAAGGTGTCCAAAAACGCAGTTGTTGTGGTGGGATTTGGGCAATGATAATCATAATACCAAAGGCAACCGCAAGACGTGTAATTTGACGATATATGATCGCCTCATTTTGATTGCCGGCACTATAAAGTATCACCAGTCCTAGCGCAGCGGTGAGTAATAAGCCAATTAATAATGGCACGTCGATATGTAGGCTTTCTGATAAGGAATAGCGGCGCCGATTGGCTGCGGTGTAGTTGTTGGTAATCATAAGCCCTTTCCTAACAAATACGCATCCAGTACTTTTCGTGCAAGGGGAGCCGCAACATGACTACCACTACCTCCATTTTCAGCAATCACAGCAATCGCAATAGTGGGTTTTTCAAAGGGAGCGTAGCCTATAAACAGGGAATGATCGCGTAAGTGCTTTTTAATTTCATCTTCTTTGTATTCGGCATCTTGAGCAATACCAAAAACCTGCGCGGTGCCTGTTTTTCCCGCAATTTTATAAGCTGCTCCCCGAGCACTACCACGGGCCGTGCCACGTGAACTATGTAGCACTCTTAACATTGAGCGTTGAATTTTCTGCCAGTTTTGAGGGTTTTTAAGCAACACGGATTTATAGCGTGTTGCGGGTGTGAGTATGGGTCTAGGATCATCAACACCTTGCATAGAATGGACAATGCGCGGACGGAAGTGAAGTCCATTCATTGATAATGTTGCGGTTGCCGAAGCAAGTTGTAGCGGTGTTGTTAGGGTAAAGCCTTGACCAATACCAGTAATAATTGTTTCACCTGGAAACCACGCTTGATGACGTTTACGGCGTTTCCACTCACGAGAAGGATAGAGCCCGGGAAGTTCACCAAGAATATCGATACCGGTTTTCTTGCCAAAGCCGAACAAACTCATGAAACGGTACATTTTATCGATACGCAGCCTTTGTGCTAGTTCGTAAAAATAAACATCACAAGATTGTACAATGGCTTTATCAAGATTCGTTTCACCATGACCACGT
>CAZIWG010000027.1:0-30643 GCA_964542925.1 uncultured Granulosicoccaceae bacterium
ACCGGTGGTTCAAACGTACAGTTTGCGATCAATCCTCAAAATGGTCGCATGATTATTATTGAAATGCATCCACGGGCATCACGTTCATCTGCGCTAGCATCAAAGGCAACCGGTTTCCCGATTGCAAAAATTGCGGCTAAGTTAGCAATTGGTTACACATTAGATGAATTAAGTAACGACATTACGGGTGGTCAAACGCCAGCCTCGTTCGAACCAAGTATTGATTATGTTGTAACGAAAATCCCTCGTTTCACATTTGAAAAATTCCCAGATGCCGATGACCGTCTGACAACACAAATGAAGTCGGTTGGTGAAGTGATGGCAATTGGCCGTACTTTCCAGGAATCATTACAAAAAGCATTGCGTGGGCTTGAAATTGGTACTGATGGTCTGAACGAGATGATCAATCTGGATGATGACGATGCATTAACACGTATTAAACAAGAAATGGCCACACCGCGCGCGGACAGACTTTGGTATGTGGGTGATGCATTCCGTGCAGGCATGAGCATTGATGAAGTCTTTGATGTTTGCAAGATTGATCCTTGGTTTCTTGCGCAGATTGAAGACATTGTTAAAACGGAAAATAAGGTGCGTGGTAAAGATTTAGCCAGTATTAACAAACGTGAATTCTTTAAGCTTAAGCAAAAAGGTTTCTCTGACAGTCGTTTGGCAACATTATTTGGTAAAGATGAAAGTACCGTACGTGCTCACCGCCATTCATTAGATGTACGTCCTGTCTACAAACGGGTTGATACTTGTGCCGCTGAGTTTGCGACCAGCACGGCCTACATGTATTCATCATACGATGAAGAATGTGAATCAGATCCAACGGATAATGACAAAATCATGGTATTGGGCGGTGGACCAAATCGTATTGGTCAAGGTATCGAATTTGATTACTGCTGTGTTCACGCTGCCTTTGCGATGCGTGATTCTGGCTATGAAACCATTATGGTGAACTGTAACCCTGAAACCGTTTCAACGGATTACGATACGTCTGACCGTTTGTACTTCGAACCGCTGACACTTGAAGATGTACTTGAAATTATTGATCGTGAAAACCCCAAAGGTGTGATCGTGCAGTACGGTGGTCAAACACCATTGAAACTAGCGCGCCCATTGGAAGCGGCGGGCGCACCGATTGTGGGTACCTCACCGGATGCGATTGATAAAGCCGAAGATCGTGAACGCTTCCAGCAAATGATTGAAAAATTAGGCTTGTTACAACCGCCTAACCGTACTGCACGTGATCCGGAAGTAGCAGTGACTCAGGCAGAAGAAATCGGTTATCCATTAGTGGTACGTCCTTCTTATGTATTAGGTGGACGTGCAATGGAAATCGTTTTTAACGAAGACGAATTACGTCGTTATATGACACATGCGGTAGAAGTGTCGAATGACTCACCCGTATTGCTAGACCGTTTCCTTGATGATGCGGTTGAGCTAGATGTTGACGCCATATGTGATGGTAAAGATGTTGTCATTGGTGGTGTCATGCAACACATCGAGCAAGCGGGTGTCCATTCCGGTGATTCGGCGTGTTCATTACCTCCGTATAATTTGTCAGAGGATATTCTTAAGGAAGTACGCCGCCAAATTCATGTGATGGCATTGGAACTTGAAGTGGTTGGCTTAATGAATACACAATTTGCTATTCAAGGTGACAAGGTTTACGTGCTGGAAGTGAATCCACGTGCCTCACGTACTGTACCATTTGTGTCAAAAGCAACAGGACGTTCCCTAGCCAAAATTGCTGCGCGATGCATGGTAGGTCAAAGCTTGGTTGAACAGGGCATTACAACAGAAATTATTCCAGAATATTACTCAGTAAAAGAAGCCGTGTTCCCATTTGTGAAATTCCCAAGCGTTGATCCTATTCTCGGTCCTGAAATGAAATCAACGGGTGAAGTGATGGGCGTAGGTCGAACCTTTGGCGAAGCCTTCTTAAAAGCGTCACTGGGTGCTGGTGTCAGCTTGCCGTATCATGGCACTGCATTCATCAGTGTTCGGGATGCGGATAAAAAATCTATCTTGTCTGTTGCACAGAACTTAGTGAAACTTGGTTTTAATCTTGTTGCCTCAGGCGGCACGGCAAAAGTGATTACTGATGCTGGTATTGAATGTGAAACAGTCAATAAAGTGGGTCAAGGTCGGCCACATATTGTCGATATTATTAAGAATGATAAAATTAATTTAATTGTCAACACCACGGAAGGGCGTCAAGCAATTGCTGACTCGTCAACAATACGCCGCGCTGCACTTCAGCATAAAGTGACATACACCACGACGATTGCGGGTGCTGAAGCAATGTGTGACGCTATGGAATATGAATGTGAGGGTAATGTAAACTGTCTGCAAACCCTGCACGAGGAGCTACAAGCATGAATAAAGTACCACTGACTATCGTTGGCGCAGAAGCGCTACAAAAAGAATTGCACCACCTGAAAACAGTCGATCGCCCAACTATTATTAAGGCGATTGCCACGGCGCGTGAACACGGCGACTTAAAAGAAAATGCCGAATATCACGCTGCACGCGAACAACAAAGTTTTGCCGAAGGTCGTATTGCGGACATTGAAGGAAAACTGTCTAACGCTGAAATTATCGATGTCACTAAAATGCCACAAACAGGTAAAGTGATCTTCGGTGTCACCGTTGAATTGTGCAACGAAGAAACCGGCGAAGAGGTGACTTACCGCATCGTTGGTGAGGATGAAGCCAACATCAAAGCTGGAATGGTTTCGGTTACCTCACCGATTTCGCGAGCAATGATTGGTAAACAAGAAGGGGACATCGCCGCAGTACAAGCACCGAGTGGTGTGATCGAATACGAAATTTTATCGGTTAAATATATTTAAAAGAATACCGTCATTGCGAGTGCAAACGAAGCAATCTCCAAAATTCATCACCTAACATGAAACTACTCTTCCCAACTGAACGTATCTTACTTACCCTCTGGGTCGGTGGCATGTGGACAGTTGGGTATATCGTCGCCCCAACCTTATTCGGCGTGCTTGATGATCGTCAACTTGCTGGCTTCATCGCTGGCCACTTATTTACCGCTATGAGTTACATCGGTTTAGTCTGTGGTGGCTTATTACTACTTGGTAATAGCTATCGTTCAGGGATTAAACACAAAACTAATTATATCTTATTATTGATGTTGATATTAATCGCCATCAGTCAATTTATTCTTCAACCCATGATGGCTGAATTAAAAGCTGATGGTTTAGTTGCCGGATCGGTTAATGCGGCTAACTTTGGCAAGCTTCATGGTGTTTCCGCTGTTTTATTCTTAATTACCAGTATTGCTGGTTTATTGTTGGTTATTAAGTCTTCTAGATAATCTATTTTTCAGTTAACTAAGGCTTCTAACGATGGTAACCCCACACTTGCTGAAGTTTACGCATTACGACTGAATGCAGAAATGGTGACATTATCGGCGTGCCAGACAGGTCTTGGCGATGTAAAAATGGTGATGACGTTGTTGGGCTAAATCGTGGTTTTCTTTACGCACGTGCAAATTCAATTGTTGCAAGTCTTTGGAGTGTGCCCGATGAACCGACACGTGTTCTGATGATTTCGTTCTACAAAAACCTAAAGAAAATGGATCAACGAAATGCCTTACAACAAGCACAATTGTTGGGTATTAAAAAATACCAGCATCCTATTAGTTGGGCTGCCTTTCAGATGACTGGTGGGATTTAGATTCTCCATAACAGGGGTAAGACATTCATCCAAAAATATTAATAATTACCACTTAATTATTAAGCAATCTATTTGTATGCCTAATCAATCACTATACTGTTACTTTATTTAAGTGTTCTTTCTAGTACATTAATTTGATAGTGGAATAATGATTTTGAAAAATTGCGGTATAAGTCATCTAAGCAAGGTATATGAATGTCTAAGATAGGTAGTGCCGTGTCTCAGGGTCTAGATGTAAATCTTGAATGCATACGTTTTCTATACCGAAATACCATTATTGCACTCGTTGTTAATATAATTCTCGTTGTATTGATAAGTTGGATCTTGTGGGATCAAGTTGCATCTTCTTACGTTCAAATTTGGTTGGGTTCTATTTTATTAGTCACTGCCATTCGATTCTATAAGTTGCGACAGTTTTGGCGACTAAATCCTGACGATAAACAAATACCACGTTGGGGGACGGAATTTTTTATCGGGTCGACGTTAACGGGGCTGATTTGGGGAATGACCCCTTGGGTTTTTAGTGGAACGGCTGATTATGATACTTACGTAGTGATTACACTTGCGCTTGTAGGATTAAGCGCCGGCGCTTCAGCAGTTTTAGGCCCTGTTGTTAAAATTTATTTTACGTATCTGATAGTGATTTTATTGCCAATGACGATATGGTTTTTTATGCAAGATAGCATAAAGTACTTTCAACTGGGCATTATGCTAGTGATCTATATCGTGGCAATGCTTATAACGGGAATGATTTATAACAGGGTACTACTGAAGTCTATTGATTTATCTGTTCGGCTTATTGAAGCAAAAGAAGAAGCTGAAACAGCTAATAAAGCTAAAAGTCAGTTTTTGGCAAGCATGAGCCATGAGTTGCGTACACCACTTAATGCTATTTTAGGCTTTAGTCAGTTACTTGAATTAGAAAAAGAAAAGTTACCTGAACATCACCAATCACATGTACAAGAGATTTTGTCAGGAGGCGAGCATTTACTTAATTTGGTAAATCAGGTGCTAGACTTGAGTAAAGTTGAGTCAGGTAAAGTGGAGCTAAATATTGAGGATGTTGAGCTTCAGAGAATACTGAATGAATGTCGACAATTAATTGATGCAAGTTTACTCAAGTATAATGTTTCTTTGCATTATGACGATTTTGAGCCAATTAAAGTACGTGCAGATTCTATGCGCCTAAAACAAGTGATACTGAATTTGTTATCAAATGCATGTAAATATAATCATTCTGGTGGGCAAGTCATGCTTCTATGTTTATGTTTAGAGAATAATAAAGTGCGTATTAGCATAGAAGATAACGGCATGGGTATCGCTGAAAGAGAGCAATCTAAACTGTTTCAAGCATTCTGCCGGCTTGGGCAAGAATCTTCTACTATTGAAGGTACGGGTATTGGTCTCGTTATTTCTAAACAACTTATTGAATTAATGGGTGGGGAAATAGGATATGAAAGTCTTGAAAAAGGCTCGTTGTTCTGGATTGAGCTTAGTCTGGCAGACGTCTAAGTTGATTAATCAGAGAAAAGAAAGGTTACGTATATTAGATTGATTAACCAATCTAATATCTCCAAATATATATGGTATTTCTTTCTGCGTTTTTATAATAAACAGTCATTAATTTCACCATTTCCACCAATTTCACCATTTTTTACTAATGTTTAATTTCTAGTTGCCGATAAATCGTCACAGAAGTTCAATGATTGTCATTGGGTATAGCATGAATACTATTTTTTAGTATAAAAATGGTCTGTGGATTTCAAGATAAATGATACAGGATAGAAGTGATTTAAACCAAGGAGAATTAAACATGTTAATTAAGCGACTTTACTCGGTTAGTGCTGTTAAACCGACATATCGTGATAAAGGTAGTTTGTCTATAAAGGTATTTTTATGCAGTCTAGTTGTTGTTGGGTTGTTACAGACCTTTCCTATGGCGTACGCAGGACAAGCTGAAACTGCACAGGATCTGACTACATTGCTAAGGTCCGCACGAGCAGTAACAGTCAATAAAAAAACGATTGGTGATCCAACACTAATAAATGTAAAGAAATTCATTAAGAAGACTAAGAAAAATTATCTTCGTTCTAGTGGTAAAAAATTAGATAAATCAAATGTGATGTTGGGTCAGTTATTAGAAGCAATTAAGCAGGTCGTAACTGAAGCACAGTCAGGTAAATATGCTGATAAGTGGACTAAAGGCGATTATGCGAATAAATTTCTACCAGCGCGCTTTGCAAGACAAACAGGTTTAGCGTTTGAAAAAATAACTGATGGTAAAGGCATTATAAAATTAACCACATCGGATGATTTGCTTGTTAATTCAGCAAACAAAGCGGATGAATGGGAAAATAAAGTAATAGAAACTATGTTTCTAAAACCTAATTGGGAACGAAATAAAGTGTTTTCTGAAAAAACATCTACAGGATACCGACTCATTTTACCTGAATATTACAAATCAGGTTGTATGGCTTGCCATGGTGGAGATCAAGGTAAGAAGATACATTCTAAACCAATTTCAGGCAATATCGGTGACTTTGGTGGCGCAATTAGTGTTATTTTGAAATAAAAAGTTTCTTGGAAATTCTGGTGATATTGATATGAAAAGTTTAAACATTAAAACACTTATTGCGCTATTGGTTGCGATCCCAACAGTCGGGTTTATCATTGTATCGTTTTATGTCCAATATGGCTTATGGCAAGATCTCAACGCGGCTACGGATGTAAGTGATAAAACCCAATTATTTGTATTAATATCAGAATTGGAATCATCTATTCAGAAGGAACGTGATATTGCTACCTCATATTTAGGAGGTGGCAATAGTATTTCAAATTACAAATCACAAACAAAGATCGTTGATGAAAAGTTATCAGCACTAATGCCTATTATTGTTAGTGCATATTTTTCTGATATCTTAAAGAAAGATTTTACTAGTGAGGTCGACGAATTATCTTCTTTGCGCTCATCTATTATTTCGATTGAGACACCTGATAAATCAGATACAGATGCAGAAGAGGTTATTTCTGATTATTCATCGGTTATAAAATCATTAATAGCCTTTGAGAAACATATTACTCAGTCTGTAAATCTGGGTGGGGCAGGAAAATATCTTGCTAGCATTACTATTTTAGGACAAGTTAAGAACGACATGGGTAAGTTACAGGGAGTTGTGGCAGGTATTTTAACTGAGAATGACTCTATTGATTCTGACATGATTAAATTACTGGTAAATTTGCAAGCAGGTATAGATGTTGGTTTGCAGTCACCTGCGCTTATTGTTACTAAAAACACAGCAGCTAAACTATTTGAAAACCGTAACAGCAAACAGGGTGAATTTGTTGCTGATACATTCGATGTTATTTTGGAAATGGCAGAAGATGGCAAATATGGAATTGAACCTAAATATTATATAGAAAGTAGTAGTAAGTTAATTGAGAACATTAAGTCGGCGATTGAATTGGAAGTTAAAAATATTCAAGATAAAGCGAATTCAATAAGTTCACATGATTCGCAGTTGTTATTTGCTGGTGTTAGTGTGTTGTCGGTATTTACACTGCTCATTATTGCTCTTAGCATTGTAATTGCAAATATGGTTATCAAACCTATTAAAGTTTTTGAACGTGAAATATTAGCAGTTGAAGAAAATTCAGATTTAACGCTTCAAGCGTCTTGTAGCTCTAAAAATGAAATAGGGTCGATGGCCGATGCATTCAATTCTATGTTAAGAAAATTTCAAAAAATAATTTATGAGGTCACTGCATCGACAGAACAAGTGGCCTCTGCTTCTGAAGAAATGAGTGCAGTTACTGCTCAAACAAGAGAAGGTCTATCTCAACAACAATCAGAGGTAACTCAAGTGGCGACAGCTATGAATGAAATGTCTTCAACTGTCCAGGAAGTTGCTAATAATGCTTCGCATGCTGCTCAGACTGCTAGCGAGATGGATGAGGAAAGCATTCAAGGTAGAGAAATTGTAAAGCTTGCTATTAGCTCAATTCAATCATTAGATCATAATGTTGAAAATGCAACATCTGTTATTTATAAATTGGAAGAGGATAGTAAAGGTATTGGTTCAGTGCTTGATGTTATACGTGGCATCGCAGAACAAACTAATCTGTTAGCATTGAATGCTGCTATTGAGGCGGCTCGTGCGGGTGAACAAGGACGTGGTTTTGCAGTTGTTGCTGATGAGGTTCGTGTACTAGCACAGAGAACTCAAGAATCTACAGCGGATATTCAAAGTATGATTGAAAGCTTGCAAGGTCGTTCTCGTGATGCGGTTGACGTTATGGAGAAAGGGCAGCAGATGGCTAAGGACAGTGTTGATCAAACGATTAAAGCAGGTGAATCTTTTGATAGTATTGCTACGTCGGTATCAGAAATTAACGATATGAATATGCAAATCGCTAGTGCGGCTGAGGAACAAACGGCGGTTGCTGAAGAAATTAATCGTAATATCACAAATATTAAAGAAGTGGCAGACGAAGGCGCAACAAGTTCTCAACATATCGCAGCGGCGAGTGAGGAATTATCAGGCTTATCTAATAAGTTGCAATCACTCGTAGCGGTCTTTAAAGCTTGAAAATAGACGGTCATTTTTCTATGTAACAGTTTGACTTTTGGTTGTAAGTATTGGGTTTTATTAAAGACTCGCTTGTACACACCTTAATACTTCGTAATCATATGCTTTATCTAGTGCCTCAAAGATGGGTTTTAATCGTTTTTCTTTAGGTGGATTACCTTCGTTATCGTCGATCATTTCGAGGGCATTAACGATTTCTTTGTATTCCTCGTCGGTTATGTCGATTACGTTTCTGGCTTCAATTAAACCATAAGTAATCGCTTCTGCTAAATGTGCGTAAACGGTAGATATTTTAATATTGCGTAGCTGTGCGATATTTTCTGGATCATTATCTTTTGAATAGAGTATTAATGTTTCGTTAATAGTATCGCTAAGCTTGTTGTCGAGGATTTCGGGTAGAGGGTGTTCGAGAATAATATCTAAAAATTCACGTCCGTATTTTTTAAGTTTCTGTTCACCTACACCTGAAATATATCGCATTGCATCAAGTGTGTCTGGGCGTGTATTAGCCATTTCTTGCAATGTACTGTCATGAAAAATAATATAGGGTGGCATACCGAGTTCTTTGGCAATGATTGTGCGTTGATCGCGCAGTGCATTAAACAAGGTTTCATCAACAGAACGTAATGCAGAAGATTTCTTGGATTTCTTCGCTGATGTTGAGTTTGATTCTGCTTTTAATTGATGGCGAAGTTGTAAATTTATTTCCCCACGTAGTAAAGGTCGTGCTTGTTCGTTGAGATGTAAACCGCCATAGCCTTCAAGATCAACACCTAAGTAACCCAGTGCAATGAGCTGTCTGAATACGCCGCGCCATTTACTGTTGCTGATGTTATTACCTATTCCATAAGTGCTTAATTTATCATGACCAAATTTTTCAATGCGTTCGTTTTCCTCACCTGTTAATACATCAATAACATAATTAACGCCAAAACGTTGTCCTGTGCGAACAACGCAAGATAAAGCTTTTTGCGCAGCTTCTGTGCCGTCCCACGTTTCGGGTGGGTTAATGCAGGTATCACAATTACCGCAGGGTTGTTTGAGTTCATCGTCAAAATATTTGAGCAAGCTTTGTCTGCGACAGCTGGTTAACTCGCATAGGGCTAACATGGCATCGAGTTTATGCTGCACGATACGTTTGTATTGTTCTGCGCCATCTGAGTCTTGCATCATTTTACGCAGTGTAATGACATCATTTAATCCGTATGCCATCCATGCATTAGCAGGTTGTGCGTCACGTCCCGCACGTCCTGTTTCTTGGTAATAAGCTTCAATACTTTTCGGTAAGCTTAGGTGAGCAACAAAACGTACATCGGGTTTATCAATACCCATACCGAAGGCGATGGTTGCAACAATAATAATACCTTCATCGCGCAAGAAACGTTGTTGATGTAATTGTCTCGTTTCAGCAGACATGCCGGCATGATACGCCAACGCATCTCGCCCGTTTTTGCAAAGCCATTCGGTGATTTGCTCAACTTTTTTTCGAGAAAGGCAATAAACAATGCCCGCATCGCCAGGATGATGTTGCTGAATAAAGTTCCACAATCGTTGCTTTGGATTTTGTCCTTCACTAATGGTGTAGCGAATATTGGGGCGGTCAAAGCTATTAATAAAAATAGTAGCGTCATTTAATTGTAGTTGCTCAATAATCTCTCGTCGTGTGCGACTGTCGGCAGTGGCGGTTAATGCAATACGCGGCACATGGGGGAAACGCTCATGTAAGATGCTGAGCCGCTGATATTCTTTACGAAAATCATGCCCCCACTGTGAAACACAATGCGCCTCATCAATGGCAAACAGGGCAAGATGTATTCTTTCTAATAACGACAACATGCGTTCGGTCAGTAATCTTTCTGGCGCAACATAGAGTAGATCTAATTCACCATTAAGCAATTGTTGCTCAGTTTGGTATTGGGTTTCATTATCTAAACTGGAATTAAGATAGGCAGCACGTACGCCGAGTTCATTGAGCGCATCAACTTGATCTTGCATTAAGGCTATCAGTGGTGACACAACAATACCCGTACCTGCACGAATCAAAGAGGGTAATTGGTAACAGAGTGATTTACCGCCACCCGTAGGCATTAATACCAACACATCTTGATCGTTAAGTAAGGATTGAATGATATCAGCTTGGTGATGACGGAAGTCCTGATAACCAAAGGTGTCTTGAAGAATTTTTTGTGCACGTTCCATGGTTTTATTCTGCGGTGTTTTTTATGGAGAAACAATACTACTGATGTCATTAAATATTACAGCGAGCAATTATCATTACTTATAGCTGGTCTTAATCGGTTTCGGGTATTTCAAGAGAACTTCTAAATGTTATTCACAACATGTTTTATGTATTTTCCGGTATTTTCAGTAACTTATATTACTCGAATGTATTGTGGATTTCATTAATTAACTTTCGGTGTATATGCATATCTGCTCAGCTTGCATATTTGGTGTAAAGAAAGTGGCATAATATGTCAGAAGACCTTTTTCGGGAGGGTTTTTAATGGTATTCGTATTTGTGGTAGTTAAAGAGTAGTGTAATTTTTGAATTCAACATTAATAGGTTGCCGTAATTGCCGATCTATAGGTAGAAAATGGAGTATTCGAAGTTGATAGATAGAATAGAAATCAAAAATACCGAGTATTATTCCAGTCAAAGTGCGCAAGAGTCTCTTTCCCACTTTAATGTTGACCCTGCGCAAGGCCTTTCTTCAAAGGAAGCCAGAAAAAGGCTTGAGTATTATGGGTTAAATGAAGTTGATGAAAAGGAAGAGCCTCTTTGGCATAGGATTTTTCGTCGACTTTGGGGACCTATCCCCTGGATGATTGAGATTGCCGCGCTTCTATCTGCATTAGTACAGAAGTGGGAAGACTTCATTATTATCAGCATCATGTTACTCGTTAACGTGCTACTTGATTTTTTTCAAGAGCATCGTGCATTGAATGCACTGAGATCGTTGAAGCAACAACTTGCTTTTGATGTGCGAGTACTAAGGGATGAGCAAAATAAGTTGATCCCTGCGCGAGAGTTAGTTCCCGGTGATATTATCAAAATGCGTATTGGGGACGTTATACCTGCAGATATATATTTACTTGATGGTGAGTTTTTATTGATCGATGAATCCTCCTTAACGGGTGAGTCATTACCAGTTAGCAAACGTGAGGGTGAAGTTGCTTTTAGTAACACGGTCATTAAGCAAGGTGAGATGTGGGCTCTGGTTGTTAATACGGGGCATCATACTCGTTTTAGCTCCGTTGTTGATTTGGTTGCGAAAGCGTCACTTGAGGAGCGTAGCCATTTTCAGCAGATGGTAATGAAAATTGGTAATTTTTTAATATTTCTTACGCTGATACTAGTTGCGTTAATAATTGTTGCTGGTATTTTCCGGCAAGAAGATTTTTTTGAGATAGCCCGTTTTGCTTTAGTTCTTACAGTTGCTGCGATACCGGTCGCTTTACCGGCAGTACTTTCGGTCACTATGGCTGTTGGTGCGGTCAATTTAGCAAGACGTAAAGCGATCGTTTCACGGCTTACTGCGATTGAGGAGCTAGCGGGTGTTGATATTTTTTGCTCGGATAAAACGGGGACATTAACGAAGAATGAAATGCAGGTAGCTGAGCCGATAGTTTTTAATAATTATACGGAAGAACAGTTACTGACTTATGCGGTGCTTGCGTCGCGGTATGAAAACCATGATCCAATAGAACTTCCATTGTTTCATTACCTAGATGAAAAGCATCCGGATTCTAATTGGAAGCGGTGGCAACAACACAAATTTATCCCATTTGATCCAATAACAAAACGTACCTCTGCAGTAGTTTCGCATGATAGTGAAACTATTTCAGTTTATAAGGGTGCGGCTCAAGTTCTTTTAGAGATGGCAGATCTTCCGGATTCCGAAGTTATTGTGATTAATCGGAGTGTTGAGTTGCTTGCGAGCAAAGGCTATCGAACGTTGGCAATTGCCGTCGAGAATCAGCTAGGTGAATTTAAATTAGTAGGTTTAATCCCGTTAATCGACCCTGAAAGGGAAGACTCCGCACAAGTGATTAGTATTATGCGAAGCTATGGGGTTAAGGTAAAAATGATTACCGGCGATAATATTGCTATCGCCCGTGAAATTGGCCGTCGACTCGGTTTAAATGAACGAGCTATTCGCGCCAGGGATTTGTCTGGACGCTCGAATAGTGAATTGCTTGGGCTGGCAAAAGCATTAAGTAATGTTATATATCACCGTCTTCATCCAGAGGTTTCTTCACAGGAGGCGCAGCGTTTCTCCGATGATGTCATGACAGAACTGGCGGATATTTATGATACGAGTACACTTGAACAGGAATTTATTCATACACATGAATCTGTTTTAATCCATACCCTTGAATCTGTCGATATTTTTGCTGAAGTTGTTCCTGAAGATAAATACGCCATCATTGATAGTTTACAAAAGGCTGGACATATCGTTGGCATGACGGGCGATGGTGTTAATGATGCGCCTGCCTTAAAAAAGGCAGATTGCGGGTTTGCTGTATCAAATGCAACGGATGCAGCACGTGCGGCGGCAGATATTATTTTGACATCACCCGGAATATCAGTAATTAATCATGCGATAGAGGAAGCAAGAATTACTTTTGAACGAATGAAGAGCTATGCAACTTTTCGCGTTGCTGAAACTATTCGCATAATTTTATTCATGACATTAAGTATTCTGGTTTTTAATTTTTATCCGCTTACTGCGCTAATGATTATTTTATTAGCCTTACTTAATGATATTCCAATTTTAGCGATTGCATACGATAATACAAAAGTCTGCACGAAACCGGTTCGGTGGAAAATGCATTCTCTACTTACTATCTCGACAGTCCTTGGTATATCCGGTGTTGTCTTTTCTTTTCTATTATTCTTTTTCTTACGTGAGCAAGGATTTGGTGACGAAATTATTCAGAGTTTAATATTTTTAAAGTTAATCATTGCTGGGCACAGTACACTTTATATAACACGAATTGATGATTGGTTTTGGAAACGGCCATGGCCATCACCGCTACTGTTTTTTGCAACCTTTGGGACGGAAGTGTTAGGCACAATAATTGCCGTGTATGGTTTGTTGATAACGCCAATAGGTTGGGAGTATGCGTTATATATTTGGCTCTATGCTCTTGCAGAGTTTTTGATAAACGATGTAATTAAGATGATTGCTTATCGAACCTTTATTAAAAAATAAACTCTGGTGTTGCAAACTCACTTTTTGCCAGGATCAATTTTTGGCATTTCAGGATTGCATCGATACAAAGCAGCAACGTGTCCAATGCGATGAATAAGTTCTGCACCGGTTTTTTCGAGAACAGTCTGGATCATTTTATCACGTTCATCCCGATCTGCTGCATTAACTCGTATCTTGAGCAATTCGTGTTGTTCAAGAGCGTTGTCGATTTCAGTAACAACATTCTCAGTGAGTCCATTGTTGCCGACGGTAACAATAACTTTAAGTGCATGAGCAAATCCGCGTAGTTTGCGTACCTGTTGTGAAGAAAGTGGCATAATGGTTCCAATTATTTAGTTGAACAATTTAGGCTCAGAGTAAAAACTCGTAATTTGTGGTGCAAATACGACAAAAATGGGAGTTTTAATCTGCCCCTAAATCTTGAGGGGCGATTATAGCGTTCTTGGGGTGAGGTTGTCATGGCACGAAGCAAATCCAGCAAAGGTTGGTTGAAAGAGCATTTTGATGATGAATACGTCTTGCGTGCACAGCAAGAGGGTTATCGCTCGCGTGCAGTATATAAGTTGTTGGAAATACAGAAAAAAGATCGTTTAATCAAATCTGGCGCAACCATTGTGGATCTCGGTGCTGCACCGGGTAGTTGGTCGCAAGTGGCGGCTGATTTGGCAGGCGAAAAGGGTAGAGTGGTCGCCTTAGATATATTGTCGATGAGTTCCCTTCCTGGCGTTGAGGTCATTGAAGGGGATTTCCGCGAGGATTCAGTGCTGGAACAGTTATTAAATACCCTCGATGATCGGCCTGTAGACCTTGTAATGTCTGATATGGCACCCAATATGAGTGGTATGAGGGACATGGATCAGCCCCGTGCCATGTATTTAACCGAATTAGCGCTGGATTTGGCGAATCAAGTTCTCCGAGAGGGGGGCGATATAGTGGTTAAGGTCTTCCAAGGTGAAGGTTTCGACGATTATTTACGTGCATTACGTGGCGCATTTACGAAAGTATTAACACGAAAACCAGAGGCTTCACGGGCTCGATCGCGTGAAGTGTATCTTGTTGGACATGGCTTTAAAGGGCAATCATGAACAAAGTCACTTGCGTGGCACTTGTTGATAGGTAAACTGTCCATACAAAAGGTTCGAAAGGAACCAGATTTAAGAGGATTAGATTTTGGGTGATATGGGAAAAACATTAGTACTGTGGTTGGTGATTGGTACAATTTTGCTTGCTGTTTTCAGTAATTTCAAAACCACGGGTAAAGCAACACAAGAAATTAGCTACTCGCAGTTCTATTCTGATATGAAATCAGGTCAGATTCAAAGCGTGCTGGTTCAAGGGCGTGAGCTCAAAGGTGCTTATCAAGATGGGCGTGACTTCAAAACATACAGCCCTGAAACGGATAACAAACTATTAATTGGCGATCTACTTAAGTACAACGTGTTGGTTAATGCACGTCCGCCAGAACAACCTAGCTTCTTGAGCCAAATATTTATTTCCTGGTTCCCAATGATCTTGTTAATTGGTGTGTGGATTTTCTTCATGCGTCAAATGCAGGGCGGTGGCGGTGGCCGAGGTGCAATGTCATTTGGTAAGAGTAAGGCACGCATGTTGGGTGAAGATCAAGTTAAAACTAACTTTAATGACGTTGCTGGCTGTGAAGAAGCTAAAGATGAAGTTTCTGAACTGGTTGAGTTCTTAAGTGATCCTTCGAAATTCCAGAAACTCGGTGGCAAGATCCCGCAAGGTGTTTTGTTGGTTGGTAGCCCAGGTACAGGTAAAACATTATTGGCAAAAGCGATTGCTGGTGAAGCCAAAGTCCCATTCTTTACTATTTCTGGTTCTGATTTTGTTGAAATGTTTGTGGGTGTCGGTGCCTCACGTGTTCGCGATATGTTTGAACAAGCGAAGAAACATGCGCCATGTATTATCTTCATTGATGAAATCGATGCGGTTGGTCGTCACCGTGGTGCTGGTTTAGGTGGCGGACATGATGAACGCGAACAAACATTAAATCAGTTGTTGGTTGAAATGGATGGTTTTGAAGGTAATGAAGGCGTGATTGTTATCGCGGCAACTAACCGTCCTGATGTATTGGATCCTGCGTTACTTCGCCCCGGCCGTTTTGACCGCCAAGTGGTTGTGCCATTGCCTGATGTACGTGGTCGTGCACAAATCCTTAAAGTACACATGCGTAAAGTACCAATTTCAGATAAGGTAAACGCTCGTACAATAGCACGTGGTACACCTGGTTTCTCTGGTGCAGATTTAGCTAACTTAGTGAATGAAGCAGCCTTATTCGCGGCACGTGGAAACAAACGCACTGTTGATATGGATGACTTCGAGCGCGCTAAAGATAAGATTATGATGGGTGCGGAACGCCGTTCAATGGTCATGAGTGATGATGAGAAAAAACTCACTGCTTACCATGAAGCAGGTCACGCTATCATCGGTGAACTGGTTCCAGAACATGACAAGGTTCATAAGGTAACGATTATTCCTCGTGGTCGTGCATTAGGTGTAACCATGTTTTTACCGGAAGAAGATCGTTACAGCCACAGTAAGACTCGCCTTGAAAGTGAAATTTCAACGTTGTTTGGTGGACGTCTTGCCGAAGAAATTATTTTTGGTGCCGAGGCAGTAACAACCGGCGCATCAAATGATATCGAACGTGCGACAGAAATTGCTCGCAACATGGTAACTAAGTGGGGCTTATCTGAAAAATTAGGACCATTAACCTATTCAGAAGATGAAGGTGAAGTATTTCTTGGTCGCTCGGTGACAAAACATAAATCAGTTTCTGATGAAACATCACATGCTATTGATGAAGAAATTCGTCAGTTCATTGATCGTAACTATAAGCGTGCTGAGAAACTGTTGAGTGACAATATGGAAAAATTACATGTCATGGCAAAAGCATTATTAAAATACGAAACGATTGACGCGAAACAGATTGAAGAAATTATGGCAGGTAAGATACCTGGACCACCTGAAGACTGGTCAGATAATGGCGATGATTCATCCAGCGATAACGACAGTAAGTCTGCAGAAAAAAAGTCAAGTGATAAGCCTATTGGTGGACCGGCAGGCGAACATTAAGTCTAATAATATAGGTTGATAAGATTAATTCGCCTCGCTTAAAGCGGGGCGTTTTTCTTTACTCAAAAGAGAATATATATTGTGCAAAAAATAATTCATTGCGCAAATAAAATTTTAGATCTCTCGTCTCCCAAAGTGATGGGGGTTTTAAATGTCACGCCCGATTCGTTTTCTGATGGTGGACAATTTGCTATTGTTGAAACAGCCATTCAACAAACAAATAACATGCTTGAGCAAGGTGCGGCCATTATTGATGTAGGTGGCGAATCAACACGACCTGGCGCTGCCGATGTTTCCATCGACGAAGAACTCGATCGTGTTATTCCTGTAATAGAAAAAATAGCAAAAGAATTTGGTACCATCATTTCCATCGATACCAGTAAAGCCGATGTCATTCGTGAAGCGGTAAAAGCCGGTGCAAGTTTAATTAATGATGTTAATGCATTGCAAGCAGATGGCGCATTGGCAGCTGCTATAGATTCTGATGTGCCGGTTTGTTTAATGCACATGCAAGGTAAACCTCGTACCATGCAAGCTGAGCCTGTTTATGAAGATGTAACTGGTGAAGTATTTATTTTTTTAAATCAACGGATGACTGATTGTATTGAAGCCGGACTTTCTCAAGATAAAATTCTGATTGATCCGGGATTTGGGTTTGGTAAAACTCTGCAGCACAATCTTCAGTTGATGCATGACCTGAATGAATTTAATAAATTAGAATGTCCGTTGCTGGTGGGTGTTTCGAGAAAATCAATGATTGGTCAGATTCTTGATGTTGACGTGGATGAAAGACTGATTGGTAGTGTTGCCTTAGAAACACTGGCTATTTGGAATGGCGCGGATATTATTCGTGTTCATGATGTCAAAGCAGCAGTAGAGGCAATAAAAATATCAATGGCAGTAAAAAGTGTCAAATTGTGATGAGTATCCAAGCAATTTTGCGTTAAACTACCATAATTAGCATACGAACTTAATTATAGAGGCTTAAAGCGTTGACAAGAAAGTATTTTGGCACAGACGGTATTCGTGGGCGAGTAGGCAGTAAGTCGATCACCCCTGAGTTTATTATGAAACTTGGCTGGGCGGCTGGTCGCGTTTTATCTCGTCAGGGTAGTGGTACTGTTTTAGTCGGCAAAGACACTCGCATATCGGGTTACATGTTTGAGTCAGCACTAGAGGCTGGTTTATCAGCAGCGGGGGTCGATGTAAGTTTACTTGGCCCAATGCCGACACCAGCGATAGCATATTTGACACGTACTTTTCATGCGCACGCGGGTATTGTGATCAGTGCTTCGCACAATGCTTACTACGATAACGGCGTCAAGTTTTTCTCTGGTGACGGAACAAAATTAGAAGATGATGTTGAGTTAGCCATTGAAGCAGAAATTGATAAACCGATGACAACGGTTGATTCATCTAAGTTAGGTAAGGTATCACGCATTAATGATGCTGCCGGACGTTATATTGAATTTTGTAAAAGTACAGTCCCAATGCGAATGGGACTAGAAGGTATTCGTATCGTGGTAGATTGCGCACACGGTGCCACCTATCACATTGCGCCACGTGTGTTGGAAGAACTCGGTGCAGAAGTCATATCAATTGGTGTTGAACCAGATGGCCTTAATATTAATCACAATTGCGGTTCAACAAAACCACAAGCCTTACAAGCAGCAGTCGTTGAACTCAGCGCCGATGTAGGTGTTGCGTTAGATGGTGATGGTGATCGTCTTATCATGGTCGATGCTGAAGGTAACTTAGTTGATGGTGACCAGATTCTTTATATTATCGCGATGTCTCGTTTGTTAGACGAACAACTAGATGGTTCTGTTGTTGGAACAGTGATGAGTAATTTAGGTCTTGAACATGCATTGAAAAAACAAGGCATCGGTTTTCGTCGTTCCAAGGTCGGTGATCGACATGTCATGAATATGTTACGTGAATCAGGTTGGTCACTAGGTGGTGAAGGCTCAGGACATATTATTTGTTTAGATCGTACCAGTACTGGTGATGGTATTGTCGCTGCTTTACAAGTGCTTTATGCGATGGTGTCTTCACAAAAATCACTGGATCAATTAATGACGGGTCTGGTGATGTATCCGCAAAAGCTGGTTAATGTTCCACTTGATAAACCCTTTAATCATGATGAGTCAGCCATGGTAAAAGAGGCGATGAAAGAGGCTGAAAAACAATTAAGTGATTCTGGGCGTATTTTATTGCGCGCATCGGGGACGGAACCTTTATTAAGAGTGATGGTAGAAGGTCAGGATGATAGCCTGGTTAACAAGTTAGCCGACTCGTTGGCAGATGCTGTGAGGGAAGCTTCCACCTCGCAAGCTAGTCATGTTGTTTAGCCTCTAAACACTGATAATAATTGATTTTTTTCACTACGACCGGTATTCTTGCCGCCGTTTTAAATTCTGATTTGAGGAAAGTAGTATGTCACGACGTATTCTTGTAGCTGGGAACTGGAAAATGAATGGTTCCAATGAAAGCATTACCGCCTTACTTGAGGGTATCAAGGCAGGTATGGATGCTGCGGACAAGACAACAGTTGTGGTTTGTCCTCCTATGATTTACATCCATAAAGTCAAAGAGTTAACTGAAGGCACAGCAATTGGACTGGGTGCTCAAAACTTGTCAGTTGAAACATCAGGTGCTTTTACTGGTGAAATGTCATCAGCCATGTTACTGGATAATGGCTGTCAATACGTGATTGTTGGCCATTCAGAACGTCGTGCCCTGTATCATGAAACTGACATGTTGGTTGCGCAAAAATACGGTGTAGCACGTAAAGCGGGCTTAATTCCTATCCTTTGTATCGGTGAAACACTTGAAGAGCGTGAAGCCGGTATTACAGAACAAGTCGTGGGTCGTCAGTTAGATGCAGTGATTGCAATGGAAGGGGTTAAATCCCTCGCCGATGGTGTGATTGCTTATGAACCTGTTTGGGCAATTGGTACCGGTAAAACAGCATCACCTGAACAAGCGCAAGATGTACATGCTTTTATTCGTTCACGTATTGCTAGTGTTGACGCTGACGTGGCTGAAAAAGTACAAATTCTTTACGGTGGTAGTGTGAAGGGATCTAATGCTGCAGAATTATTTGCAAAAGAGGACATCGATGGCGGGTTGATTGGTGGTGCATCACTTGATGCTGAGGACTTTCTTGCGATTTGCACAGCAGCTTCTTGATTTAACTGAAATTTATAACCATTAGAGACGACTATGTCATCCATTATCTTAAGTATTCACGTCATTATCGCCGTTCTGTTGATCGGTCTTATCCTTGTTCAACATGGCAAGGGGGCGGATGCGGGCGCAGCCTTTGGTAGTGGGGCATCATCAACCGTTTTTGGCAGCCAAGGCAGTGCCTCGTTTTTAACGCGACTAACGGCAGGTTTAGCCACGGCATTCTTTATTACGACGCTAGTATTGGCGTACACAACGAAAAGCAATGTTACGGGTAAAGAAGACGTCGATATTCCAACACCGGTTGAGCAAATTAAAGATCAGGAAGTACCGGCTGTTCCAGCGGTTGATACCGGCGATAAACCAACGTTGCCGATGAGTATTAATGAAGATATGCCTGCAAAATCAGCTGTGACGACTGAAGATAAGCCTGCTGTACCCGCTAGCAGCGATACGCCAGAATAATTTACTGCCGAAGTGGTGAAATTGGTAGACGCGCCAGCTTGAGGGGCTGGTCTGCATTAGCAGGTGCCGGTTCGAGTCCGGCCTTCGGCACCATTTATTAAAATCCCTGCCAATCTGGTGGGGATTTTTTTGCTCATAAATTCAGCATATTTAATCAGTATTATTAATATTAGTGATACTGTTTTTTTATACCCGCAAAAAGCCTACTTCAAGTGATTGATTTATCTTGAATATTGTAGAACGAACAAACTTGACACAATTTTCCATGCTGGCCATACTGCCTGCGTCTTGCAGTATTAGAACAATAAAAAAAAATGTGTCGTTATAACAAAAAAACAACAGTTGGAGGGGGCTAAGCTGATGCTTGAGAATTATCTACCTGTCTTGGTATTTATTGTCATCGGTGGTGCGGTGGGTTGTGTCATGCTCGCAATGGGCTGGATGCTTGGACCAAGTCGCCCTGATGATCAAAAACTCTCTCCTTACGAGTGTGGCTTCGAATCATTTGAAGATGCACGTATGAAATTTGATATACGTTACTACCTCGTTGCTATCTTATTTATTATTTTCGATTTAGAAATTGCATTTTTATTCCCTTGGGCCGTTGTGCTTGAGCAAGTTGGCTGGTTTGGGTTTGCATCAATGTCAGTGTTCCTGGGTATCTTAGTTATTGGCTTTATCTATGAGTGGAAGAAAGGGGCTCTGGAATGGGAGTAGAAGGTATACTCGAAAAGGGCTTTGTCACCACTAATGCTGACAAGCTGATCAACTGGGCGCGCACTGGCTCAATGTGGCCAATGACCTTTGGTCTGGCATGTTGCGCAGTTGAAATGATGCACTCGGCAGCAAGTCGTTACGATTTAGATCGCTTTGGTATTATTTTCCGTCCTAGTCCTCGTCAATCAGATGTAATGATTGTGGCTGGTACCTTAGTAAATAAAATGGCACCGGCTTTACGTAAAGTGTATGACCAGATGGCTGAACCACGTTGGGTTATTTCAATGGGCTCCTGTGCCAATGGCGGTAGTTATTATCATTATTCTTATGCGGTGGTACGAGGTTGTGACCGCATTGTACCGGTTGACGTTTATGTGCCCGGTTGTCCACCCACAGCAGAAGCATTGATTTACGGCATTATGCAGTTACAAAATAAAATTAAACGTACTAATACGATTGCACGCACATGAGTGAAGAAGAAATAACAGTCTCGCCATTACAGCAACGTGCTGATGATTTGCAAGAACGTTTTGCAGCACAAGCCGTGGACGTGTTTGTGGCACATGGTGAAATTACACTCGAAGTTCCGCGTGAACATTTAATTACCGTATGTACAGCGTTGCGTGATGAACCTGAACTTGCTTACAGTCAAGTCATGGATGTGTGTGGTGTTGATTACTCAACTTATGGTGAAGTTGAATGGGAAACCAACAGCGCGACCAGCAGTGGTTTTAGTCGTGCCGTTAATCACAACAAAGCGCATGAAGCAAAATGGTTAAAAGATCGTTTTGCAGTGGTTTATCATTTAATTTCTTATCGTCATAACAAACGTGTGCGTGTGCGTACTTTCGCAGACAGTGAATTCCCTGTTGTTGATTCCGTGGTTGATATTTGGAACGGCGCAAACTGGTTTGAACGTGAAGCCTTTGACCTGTTCGGTATTTTATTTGATGGCCACCCTGACTTGCGTCGAATCCTGACTGACTACGGTTTTGTTGGACATCCATTCCGTAAAGACTTCCCATTAATTGGAGAAGTGGAAATGCGTTATGACGCAGAGAAAAAACGAGTTATATACCAACCTGTCAGCATTGAAGCACGCGTGAATGTACCGCGTGTTATTCGTGGTGATCACCTTCATGGTGTTGATGAGGCGGAAACAGAATAATGCCTGAAATTAGAAACTATACGTTGAACTTTGGTCCTCAGCATCCGGCTGCACACGGTGTGTTACGTCTTGTGCTTGAGTTAGATGGTGAAGTCGTTCAACGCGCCGATCCACATGTTGGCTTGTTGCATCGTGGCACAGAAAAGTTAGCGGAAAGTAAACCTTACAATCAAAGTATTGGTTATATGGATCGGCTCGATTACGTATCAATGATGTGTAACGAGCATGGCTACGTACTAGCTATTGAAAAATTACTCGGCGTGCAAGCGCCAGAACGTGCGCAGTACATTCGCGTTATGTTTGATGAAATCACCCGAATCTTAAATCACTTAATGTGGTTAGGAACACACGCACTTGATATTGGTGCAATGACTTTGTTCCTTTACTGTTTCCGTGAACGTGAAGATTTAATGGATGTGTACGAAGCAGTTTCTGGCGCACGTATGCATGCAACCTATTACCGCCCAGGTGGTGTTTACCGTGATTTGCCTGACACTATGCCACAGTTTAATGTTTCAAAATGGCATAACGCAAAAGACGTTGCGATGATGAATGAAGCGCGCAGTGGTAGCTTGCTTGATTTCATCGAAGATTTTGTACATCGCTTCCCTGCATTACTTGATGAATATGAAACGTTGTTAACAGATAACCGTATTTGGAAACAACGTACCGTGGGTATTGCGACTGTTTCACCAGAACGTGCTTTGCAACTTGGTTTTACAGGTCCAATGTTACGTGGCTCAGGTATTGAGTGGGATCTGCGTAAGAAACAACCGTATGAAGTTTACGACAAGATGGACTTTGATATCCCCGTTGGCGTAAATGGCGATTGTTATGATCGTTATTTAGTTCGCATGGAAGAGTTCCGCCAATCAAATCGTATTATTCAACAGTGTGTCGATTGGTTACGTGTTAACTCAGGCCCTGTGATGTTGGAAGATAATAAGATCGCACCACCACATCGTGAAGATATGAAAGGTGATATGGAAGCACTGATCCATCACTTTAAATTATTCACTGAAGGTTATTGTGTACCTGAAGGTGAAGCGTATGCCGCGATTGAACATCCTAAAGGTGAGTTTGGTGTTTACATTGTGTCAGATGGCGCCAATAAGCCTTACCGCGTAAAAATACGTGCGCCGGGTTTTGCACATTTGTCTGCCATGGATGAAATGGTAAAAGGGCACATGATTTCAGATGTGGTTTCTGTTATCGGTACCATGGATGTCGTATTTGGTGAGATTGACCGCTAATGAGTGAACAAATGCAAACAGCGAATACTGTATTAAGTGAGTCAGTGCAAAAAGAGATTGAGCATTGGTTAACTAAATTTCCTGCAGACCATCGTGAGTCGGCAGTGATTCCTGCGTTAACAGCGGCACAAGAACAAAATGGCGGCTGGTTAACAGAAGAAATAATGAACGCGGTGGCTGAATATATCGGTATGTCTCGCGTCAGTGTTTACGAAGTAGCGACATTCTATTCTATGTTTGATCGTGAGCCGGTTGGACGTCATAAAATTAATATCTGTACCAACATCTGCTGCATGTTGATGGGGTCGGATACTGTTGTTGAACACATCGAAAAGAAACTGGGCATCAAGCAGGGTGAAACAACCGCTGATGGCAAGTTCACAATGAAAATAGAAGAAGAATGTTTGGCAGCGTGTGGTGGCGGTCCAATGATGGTTGTTGATGGACATTATTACGAAAAATTAACACCCGAAAAAATTGACACAATCCTTGATGGATTGGATTAAAAAAGGTTAGGGCGACTCATCATGGCAAACGAAGTTTGTTTCCAGACAATGCAATTCGACGAACCATGGACACTTGATAATTACATCAAGACCGGTGGGTACGAAGCGCTGAAAAAAATTCTTGTTGATAAAATTTCACAAGAAGATGTCATTGAGACTGTAAAAGGTTCTGCCTTGCGCGGTCGTGGTGGTGCTGGTTTCTCAACTGGCTTGAAGTGGAGCTTTATGCCTCGCACAGCCGCTGGCGAAAAATACATCGTCTGTAACTCGGATGAAAGTGAGCCGGGTACCTTTAAAGATCGCGATATTTTACGTTTCAACCCGCATGCAGTTGTAGAAGGGATGATTATTGCTGGTTACGCTATAGGTGCAACCGCAGGTTATAACTACCTACGTGGTGAATTTCATCACGAACCGTTTGAGCGTTTTGAACAAGCACTCAAAGAAGCTTATGAAGCCGGTTTCTTAGGTAAAGATATTCTTGGTTCAGGTTATGATTTTGAGCTGTATGGTCACCTTGGTGCAGGTGCTTATATTTGTGGTGAAGAAACTGCCTTACTTGAATCATTAGAAGGTAAAAAAGGCCAGCCGCGTTTTAAACCACCGTTCCCAGCCAACTTTGGTTTATACGGTAAGCCAACCACTATTAATAACACTGAAACATTGGCATCAGTCCCTTCGATAATTCGTAACGGTGCAGATTGGTTCTTGAATTTAGGTAAACCCAATAACGGCGGCATGAAACTGTTTTCAATTGCAGGACATGTAAACAAGCCGGGTGTTTACGAAATCCCAATGGGTACGCCTTTTAAAGTATTGCTTGAAATGGCAGGTGGCGTGCGTGATGGGCATAAATTAAAAGCGGTTATCCCTGGTGGTTGTTCAATGCCTGTGATGCCTGCTGACGTGATCATGGAATGTGATTTAGATTACGATTCTGTTGCTAAAGCTGGATCAGCATTAGGTTCAGGTGGCGTAATTGTAATGGATGACACAACTTGTATGGTTAAAGCCTTAATGCGTTTGTCGCGTTTCTATTACGCTGAGTCTTGTGGCCAATGTACGCCATGTCGTGAAGGCACTGGCTGGATGTACCGTGTATTGGAACGCATAGAAAACGGTCAAGGTCGCCCTGAAGATATAGACCTATTAGAATCTGCCGCAGATCAAATTGCGGGTAAAACAATATGTGCATTTGGTGAAGCCGCTGCGTGGCCAGTACAAAGTTTTATTAAACATTTTCGCAGTGAATTTGAATACCACATTGAGCATAAAAAATGTTTAGTCGGTAACGACGACAAAGGAGCCGCAGCATGAGCGCGAAACCTGAAATCAATGCCGATGACATGGTGAATATTGAAATCAATGGCGTAGCGATGAAAGCAGCCAAAGGTTCTATGATTATTCATGCAGCCGATGATGCCAATGTTTATATCCCTCGTTTCTGTTACCACAAGAAATTGCCGATTGCGGCTAACTGTCGCATGTGTTTGGTTGAAGTTGAAAATGTGCCTAAGCCGTTACCAGCTTGTGCAACGCCAGTAAACGAAGGCATGAAGGTTTTTACTAACTCTGATTATGCTAAAAAAGCACAGCAGGGTGTGATGGAATTCCTATTGATTAACCACCCACTCGATTGTCCGATTTGTGATCAAGGCGGCGAGTGTGAATTACAAGATATTGCGATGGGTTATGGTCGCAGTGTTTCTCGATTTGCAGAAAAGAAACGTATTGTAAAAGATAAAAATATTGGCCCATTGATCGCAACCGAAATGACACGTTGCATTCATTGCACACGTTGTATTCGTACTATTGAATTAGTCGGTGGTGAAAAAGAGCTCGGCGGCATGGGGCGTGGTACCAAAACCTTAATTGGCACTTACATTGAACGTAGTGTGAATTCTGAAATGTCAGGTAATGTGATTGATGTTTGTCCGGTGGGTGCACTAACGGCTAAACCGTCTCGCTTCGCTGCGCGTGCTTGGGAAATGCGCTCAACAGCCGGTATTGCAGGGCATGATTGTATTGGTTCAAACATCAATACGCATATTCGTAATAAGGAAATTGTGCGTGTTGTACCTGCTGAAAATGAAAAAATTAATGAAGTCTGGATTTCAGATCGGGACCGTTATGCTTACGAAGGTTTAAACAGTGATTCACGCTTGACCACTCCGATGATTAAAGTCAACGGTGAATGGCAGGAAACAGACTGGAATACTGCACTGGAAGAAGTTGTTGAAGGCTTACGTGCCAATAATGCAAATATCGCTGGTTTGATGTCACCAAATGTAACAACAGAAGAAGCTTTCTTAATGCAGAAGTTGTTACGTGATATGGGAGCAACGTCAATTGATCATCGTATCGGTCAACAAGATTTCTCAGATGATGGACAAGCATCGCTTGCTTCGTCATTAGGCTCCTCAATTGAAGCACTTGAATCAATTGGTGCGGCATTGCTAATTGGTTCAAATATTCGCCATGACCAACCCATTGCCTCTCATCGCTTACGTAAAGCAGCGGCAAATGGCGCCAAGGTGATGCTATTAAATAGTATCGACTTTGATATTAACTTTCCGATTGCCGAATTAGTTATTACTCACCCAAGTGCATTAGCCACTGATTTGGCTGCCATGGTTAAAGTGGCGTTGGAACAGAGTTCATCTGACGCACCAGATGGTATCAATGCATTAATTAACGACGTTATCGTGACAGATAGTCATAAGGATATTGTTGCTAACCTTAATAAGGCTGGTAGCAGTTCAGTGATTATTGGTGCACACGCAATGGCATTACCTGATTTATCAGTAATTCGTCAGTTAGCTGAGTTATTAGCAACACTGACAAACTCTCAAATAGGTTACTTACCTCGTGGCGCTAACAGTGTTGGCGCAAGTCTTGCCGGTGCAGTTCCATTTGCTGGTGTTGGTGGCAAGGAAGTTTCGGCAGGAAGTAATGCGGTCAGCATGTTTGAAACATCGGCATCAGCTTACATGTTAATGAATGTTGAACCAGAACATGATTGTATTAATCCTGTACAAGCTACGTGCGCATTAAAAGCGGCTGAGTTTGTTGTTTGTTTATCATCATTCGTTTCTGATGCTATGCGTGACTATGCTGATGTATTGTTACCGACTGCGCCTTACTCAGAAACATCGGGTACCTTTGTCAATGCAGCGGGAACATGGCAGCGTTTTTCTGCTAACTGTGCACCATTAGGTGAAACACGACCTGCATGGAAAGTGCTTCGTGTGCTTGGTAACTTATTAGACTTAAATGGTTATGAATATTTATCTTCAGAGGAAGTACGCGCTGAAGTAGAACGTGATGCAGGGCAAGTTAAATTAGATAACAGTCAAGCATGGCAATGCCCATCTAGCTTGGCGGCTATTAGTAATGGCATCGTGCGCATTGCTGATTTGCCGATTTACGCTGTTGATAGTGTTGTGCGTAGAGCTGCAGCACTACAACAGACTATTCATGCTGCAAGTGAAACGATTGCGATGAATCAGGTAACAGCAGATAAGCTGAGTGTCTCAGATGCAACACGGGTTGTTGTCGCGCAAGGGGATGATGAAATTTCAGGTGAACTAAATATTGACGCACGCATTGCTGATGATTGTGTGTTGGTAAGTTCGAGTACAGTTTTAAGTAGTGGTTTAGGTTCGCCTTATCAAACCATTACGGTAACGAAGGACTAGTGGAAATATTATGAGCGAGTTGTTCGATACAGTTTGGGGTTTTGGTGAATACATCTGGTCATTCCAGATAGTTCAGATTGTTCTGGGCATTGTTGCACTAATGGTTCCATTAATGCTTTGCGTGGCTTACCTGACATTTGCTGAGCGTAAAATTATTGGTTACATGCAGGTTCGTATCGGACCTAACCGGGTTGGTTTCTTTGGTTATAAACTTTGGGGTTTAGGTCAGCCAATTGCTGATGCCGTGAAGTTGATGTTTAAAGAAATTATTATTCCGGCAAAGGCTAACAAGTTATTATTCTTGATGGCGCCGGTTATTTCACTTGCAACCGCATTGGCTGCTTGGGCGGTTATTCCTCTTAATGATTTCCTTGGTATCGCGGATGAAGTAAATGCTGGGTTGTTATATGTACTTGCCATCACCTCACTTGGCGTTTACGGCGTATTGATTGCTGGTTGGTCATCAAATTCTAAGTACGCGTTCTTAGGTGCGATGCGTTCATCTGCACAGATTGTTGCCTATGAAATTGCCATGGGCTTCGCACTAGTTGGTGTATTGATTGCTGCGGGTAGTTTGAATTTACGTGAAATTGTTGAAGCACAGCAGGGCACTAATGGTCCATTTGATTGGTTCTGGTTGCCATTATTTCCATTGTTCATTGTTTACTTTATTGCCGGTGTTGCAGAAACCAATCGGGCACCATTTGACGTAGCCGAAGGTGAATCTGAAATTGTTGCTGGTTTCCACGTCGACTATTCAGGTATGGCATTTGCTGTATTCTTCTTGGCGGAATACGCCAACATGATTTTGATTGCAGCACTGACAGCGATTATGTTCGCAGGTGGCTGGTACTCACCATTTCAAGGTTGGGATTGGGCTCTGAATATTCCATATCTTGGGGTCGTGCTCAACGATGGTATTCAATGGTTTATCATTAAGACTGCTTTCTTCTTAATATTCTTCCTCTGGTTCCGTGCAACATTCCCACGTTATCGTTATGACCAGATTATGCGTCTGGGTTGGAAGGTATTTATTCCTATTACAATAGTTTGGTTGCTGGTGGTGGCGGTGATGGTTCTCGCCCACGTTGGCCCATGGTTTGATTAAGGAGTTACAATAATGATCAATTCCATGAAAGCGGTATTTAAAAGTTTATTCCTAACCGAATTATTAAAGGGAATGAGTGTAACGGGTCGTTATTACTTTAGGAAAAAATTCACACTTTTTTATCCTGAAGAAAAAACACCACAGTCGGGTCGTTTTCGTGGCTTGCATGCACAACGCCGCTATCCAAATGGAGAAGAACGTTGTATCGCCTGTAAACTTTGTGAAGCCGTTTGTCCGGCATTAGCAATTACAATTGAATCAAAACAACGTGAAGATGGTTCGCGTCGCACAACACGTTACGATATTGATTTGTTTAAATGCATTTACTGTGGGTTCTGTGAAGAGGCCTGCCCAGTTGATGCAATTGTTGAAACACGCCACCTTGAATACCATTTCGAGAATCGTGGTGAAAATATCATGACCAAAGAAAAGTTACTCCGTAATGGCGAACTTTATGAAGATCAAATTGCCACTGATCGTGCGCAAGATGCAGCATATCGTTAAGGGTACATAAGAATTATGATTGAACAAATTAGCTTTTATGTTTTTGCCACATTGCTGATATTTGCAGCAACGATGGTGATCACCATGCGTAACCCTGTTCACTCGGCATTGTTTTTAGTGATGGCGTTTTTTAACAGTGCCGCATTATGGTTATTACTTGAAGCTGAATTCCTGGCGATTACGCTAGTACTGGTTTATGTTGGCGCAGTTATGGTGTTGTTCCTGTTCGTGATCATGATGCTCGATATTAACATTGCAAGAATGCGAGATGGCTTTGCTAAGTACTTACCGATAGCGGCTGTGGTTGCTGTGGTTTTGGCAATTGAAATGGTGCTCGTTGTTGGTCCAGAACATTTTGGTTTGGCTCAGTTTGCGGATCCTGTTCGCCACGCCTCTAATTACAGCAACACTAAAGAGTTAGGTAACCTTTTATATACCGTTTACCTGTATCCTTTTGAAATTGCCGCCGCTATTCTTTTGGTCGCGATTGTTGCCGCTATTGCATTAACGATGCGCCGTCGGGAAGGAACACGTCATCAAAAAGTTGAAGAGCAAGTTGCAGTAAAAGCAGCTGATCGTGTTCGTGTTGTGAAGATGGCAAGCGAACCCAACGAGTCGGGGGAATAAATCATGATACCTTTATCTAATTACCTGATTGTTGCAGCGATATTATTTTCATTATCCGTCGCGGGTATTTTTATTAATCGCAAGAACATAATTATCATCTTGATGTCGATTGAGTTGATGTTGTTAGCCGTAAATATGAATTTTATTGCTTTCTCTCATTACCTTGGCGACACAGCGGGGCAAATATTTGTGTTCTTTATATTGACAGTGGCTGCAGCTGAAGCAGCGATTGGTCTTGCTATCCTCATCGTCCTATTCCGTAAGCGTCATTCTATTAACGTAGATGATGTAAGCGACATGAAGGGCTAATAAGAATAAACATGGTTTAATTGTATGCAAAATCTATTTCTGACAATTGCTCTTGCACCACTCGCGGGCTCAATACTGGCAGGTCTGTTTGGTAAACAGATTGGTCGCACCGCATCGCATTGGGTGACTATCTTGGGTGTCGCGGTTTCCTGTGCACTGTCTTTCTATGTCATGAAATTATTCTTAATCGATGGCATGGAAAGTTACAACGAGTCGGTTTACACCTGGCTTGTTAGTGATGGCATTAAATTTGAAATTGGCTTTTTGGTTGATAAATTAACCGCGATTATGCTGGTCGTTGTGACCTTTGTTTCGTTAATGGTACACATATACACCATTGGCTACATGCATGATGATCCTGGCTATCAACGTTTCTTTAGTTACATCGCTTTATTTACCTTCTCAATGTTGATGTTAGTCATGGCGAATAACTTTATGCAGTTATTCTTTGGCTGGGAAGCAGTAGGTTTAGTTTCATACTTATTGATTG
>CAZIWG010000028.1:0-30375 GCA_964542925.1 uncultured Granulosicoccaceae bacterium
CAGCTGGGTTGATAACAAGGGTGAGTCTGCTTCTAAGGAAGCGAAAATTCGCTAAGCCTTGTTGTGCTGCAAGAATAAAGAGGGCCGCATAGTTTGCGGCCTTTTTTATTGCATTAAAAAAATATTAGACAGGATTTACAAGACCAACAGGATTAAATTCATTAGTTTTTAACATCATGTTAATCTTGTAAAGATTGTCTAAAAGTAAAGTTAATTAGAATGAATAGCAGAGTGCTAGTTAAACTATTATTATTATTCTGTTTGGTTTTTATAAATAAAGTGATCGCGATGTCTGAATTAGAATCAATAATAATAAACCCCCAATCCGAACCTAAAGCCGTCGTAATTTGGTTACATGGTTTGGGGGCAGATGGTTATGATTTTGAACCTATTGTGCCGGAGTTAAATTTACCTGATAGTGCCGCTATTAAGTTTATTTTCCCACACGCTCCAAAAATACCAGTAACGGTAAATGGCGGCTATGTGATGCGTGCTTGGTATGACATCGTTAGTGCGGATCTAGAACAAGAGCAGGATGCAGAAGGCATAAAACGTTCAGCAGAACAGCTTAATATGTTAATTGAGATAGAAATAAAAGCAGGCATTCCTGCGGAAAAAATAATCTTAGCAGGATTTTCACAAGGTGGCGCCATCATCCTGCAAGCAGGGTTACGTTACCACCAACGTTTTGGTGGCATCATGGTGTTATCGAGTTACGTGCCATTAGCAGACACACTATCCACTGAGAAAAATTTAGCAAATCAAGATACACTTATTTTTTATGCACATGGCAAACTGGATGATGTTATTCCGATTAATTTTGCAAAACAGTCAAGAGACTTATTAATAGAACAGGGTTATGACGTTGAGTGGAATAGTTACCCCATGTCACATGCAGTGATACCGTCTGAAATAGAGGCTATTGGTAGTTGGTTAAAGAAAGTATTAAAAATAGAATAAATTTATTATTTATGCCAACAAAGTATTCGATTATTGGTAGGCATTTCATAGTCATTTTTTAATCTAAGACCATATTTTTCGGCAAGGCTATTTAATTTTTCGAAATCACGAATGCCACTTTCCGGATCACGTGATTTTAGCCAAAGATCAAACTGTGCGTTGCTGTCACTGGTAAAGTGACCGTCATAATTGAAAGGTCCGTATAGGCATAGAATGGCTTGATCGGTGAGACAATTATTAAGAGCTTTAAACATGGCTTTCACGGCCTGCCATGACATGATGTGAACCGCATTGGCGCTAAAAATAGCGTCGTATTTTTGAGTTGGCCATTGACTTAGAACATCTAACTCTAGAGGCGCTAATAAATTTGGTAAATTTGCTTCATTAATCCACGCGTTCATGCCATTTATTTCTGTGTGGCGATCACTGCATTGCCAAGTAAGATGGGGCATGTTTTTAGCGAAAAAAACAGCATGTTGAGCTGTACCACTGCCTATTTCTAAAACATCTTTTGTGTTAGTCAATTCTTGTTTTAATACATCAAGAATGACGTGTTGATTTTGTACACAGGATTCAGCGAAAGGTTTATTCATTTGAAAAATTTAGGGTCAGAGTTAAAACTATTTTATTGCAAGTAAAATACCAACGTATCAAAATTAGTTTTGACTCTGACCCTAAATATTTAATTAACAATTCGCCACTGACCATTTTCACGGCAAGCGGTACCGGTGGCTTGTTCATGTCTGCCATCAATAACAACTTCTGTTTTATAGTCACGACAAGGACCACGATCACTGGCATAAGTACGGGTAGGAGTCACCGTGTATTCGTTGCCACTATCCGGATTGCGCCATGAACTTGGTTGATTGGTTGGGTTTGTTTCAAAGGCCTGGCTGGCACGGTAGCGATCATTGTCGTCCATGGTTTTACCCACTTTACCGCCAAGGTAGCCACCGAGGATGGTACCGGCAATAATTGCAGCGGTACGACCCCTGCCTTTGCCTACATTCGAACCAAGTACACCACCCACGACGGCACCAATAACCCTACCCGTATCTTCTTGCTGGGTTGGTGATGATTGACAGCCAATGAGGCTAAAAGAGAGCGTTGCAATTATAAATAAACGAGTAACTAGTTTCATGATGCGTTCCTTTGTCCGGCTGTATTCATAGCTATGTATGACTCATTATAGTCAATACAGTTCAAATTAGCCTGTAGGAAATACCTATTATATACTTAAAACATGGCGGTTGAAAATCCCTTAAAGTGTGTAAAGGAGGGGTATGACTGCGCACAGCCATGTACCAGTCTACTATTGTTTCTGAGAACCACATTAGTGATGTATTTATAGATACATACGATGGTAACTGGTAATTCAACTGTCAATATGAGTGGCATCCGTTACCGTAAATAGCAATATTGATATTGGCACAATCAATGCGTGAAACAAGAACTTATTATTTTTAAGTGGCTGTGCAATAACAGGTATTAATAATACTTCTGGAACAGGCTTACTAGGTAGTGCTGATGAAGTGGGTAGATTCCTTATTACTAGACCGATTACGGTACACTAGTACCAGATGATGATTTATATACATGTGTCAATAAAGGTGGCATTGTGATTGATAGTTTTCCAGATCCGATGTCTGATAATAGTAATGACTTTATTGAAGGCAGTACTTGTAAATAATTTTATAATTTATATAGTGAGAAAAACAATATGGATTTAATTTCTCCTCCTGGATATGGTGCGGTTGTTCCCTATAATAAAGAAACACATGCTAAATTAGGCATTAATGAAGAACAGCGTTTTTCGTTTGCAAAAGACTTGAATGCGTTATTTATAACCGCTACTGAATTTGTGCAAGCAGTTAAAGATTATGCGATAGTATTTAGTGCTAATGAAGAGGTAACAGAATTTGTACCGATGTTGGTAACGGGTTTAAGTACGGGTGAAAATCGTTTTGTAGATCAAAAGGGCAACTGGGAAAAAGGTATTTATGTTCCTGCTTATGTTCGTCGTTACCCATTTTGTGTGGTAGAAATAAATGATGATAAAGAATCGACACCACAACAATTAGTCTGTGTAGATGAATCGGCATTAACAGAAGATGTAACGCCATTTTTTGATGATAAAGGTGAATCCAGTGAAGCATGGAAACAGTTTCAAGCTTTCATGCAAGAGTATGAATCAGCACGTGTTGCGACAATTGAGTTTACTAAAAAATTAGCTAAACATGATCTATTTGAAGTGTTTGAAGCTAGAGCAAAACATATTTCTGGTGAAGAATATCACATGGTTAATATGTATCGTGTAAATGAAAAGAAATTGAATAAACTCACGGCGAAAGTCTTAAAAGAATTGATGGCTAAGAACTACATGTATTTTATTTATGCTCACCTTATGTCCTTAGATAATTTTCAGGGATTGTTGGACAGACAAAAGACCCATTAGGTTTATGTTACGAGGAGTTGTTGGTATTTGTCTGAATGCTTAATTCGGTCAAGCAAAATATCTTTAAACACATCGGGATCTTTTATATGTGTCATTTCACCTTCTTTAGGAAAGTGTTTATCATGTAAGCGTGAAAGCCAGAATCGTAAAGCCGCAGCACGTAACATCATTGGCCACGCTTGAACTTCTTCGCTGAGTAATGGGCGTTTATTCATATAACTTTCAAGCATCGCTGACACGCGAAGCGTATTTAAAGAACCATCGTGATTAGAACACCAGTCATTTACGGTAATAGCTAAATCATAGAGTTGCACATCGTTACAAGCATAGTAAAAATCAATAATACCGGTTAAATTATCACCTTCGAATAAAGCATTGTCTCTAAATAAGTCGGCATGTATGACACCGATAGGTAATTTGTCGCGACGGTGCCGGGTTTGAAAAGACATTTCGCTATGAAGTAAGTCATGTTCATCTGCAGAAAGATGATTGTCTAGTTTGATAGACATGTCATGCCACCAATGTGGCCCACGTGGATTATCTCGATGCTCAGAAAATTGGTGACTCACTGCATGTAATTTTCCTAGATTCATACCCAGTGCTTTACACTGTTCGGGGTTAACTTCTTTAATACCTTTGCCCTTAAGTCGGATGACTAATGCCGCCGGTTTATTTTTCAAGCTTCTGAGAAAATCGCCATTATTATCTTCAATGGGATGTGCACTAGGGACTTCGTGTTCAGCAAGGAATGCCATTAAATCTAAAAAATAGGGTAATTCATTGGCAGAGAGTTCTTCAAACAGAGTGAGAACATATTGGCCTTGAGTGGTGGTAACGAAGTAATTGGTATTTTCGATACCATCACTGATACCGTTGTAGCCAATAAGTTGGCCAATATTGTAATTCAGCAAAAATGCTTCAAGTTCATCTTGCTCGATAGTGGTGTAAACAGACATGAGAAAATACTAACGTTACCAGCTAAATAAAACCCATTGAGGTATATTGAGGCCACGTTCGAAGTCATCGTCGGTAGTTTCTAGTACACCATCACCATCCGTGTCGATAAGATAATAGGCAGGGCCACCAACAGGGGTAATTTTAACGGCATAAATACGCCCGTTAATGCTGT
Source organism: uncultured Granulosicoccaceae bacterium (assembly GCA_964542925.1). Lineage (GTDB taxonomy): Bacteria > Pseudomonadota > Gammaproteobacteria > AKS1 > AKS1 > Sulfuriflexus. Next base: position 4,545 of record CAZIWG010000028.1, read on the forward strand.
ACTGTTCTTCGGTGGCATCTTTGCGCTTAATAATATTTACTTCAGGTTCAATGACCTCACCACTTTTTAGCTTTGGTGGTGGTGGAGGAACAAGCAAATCTTCTTTATTGCCAGCCTGAACAGTAATGGCTAGAGGTAATAATATTGTTGCTAAAAGTAGCCGATGGTAGTCCATGATGAATCCTTTGTTTATATTTTTCAACATCTTACAGCTCTAAAAGAATTTCCTGCTCTTCCGCTGAGGGTTCGAATCCGCGAGTGTCGTAGTGTTTAAATATAGCATCTACGACATCTTGAGGTTTGTCCAGTATCTTGAAAAGATCCAGATCTTCAGGGTTTATTGTACCGGCTTTTACCAGTGTATTGCCAAACCAATCTATCAAGCCCGACCAAAATTCACTATCAACCAGAATAACAGGAATACGGCGACTCTTACCGGTTTGGATAAGGGTTAAAATTTCCGCTAATTCATCGAGCGTGCCAAAGCCACCGGGTAATACCACGTAGGCGGAGGCATATTTAACAAACATGACTTTGCGTGAAAAGAAGTGCCTGAAATGCAGCGGAATATCTTGATAAGGGTTATCGTTTTGCTCGTGTGGTAAATCGATATTAAGACCGATACTGGGTGATTTACCTGCAAAAGCGCCTTTATTAGCCGCCTCCATAATACCTGGACCGCCACCACTGACGACGGAGAAGCCTGAATCTGATAACAATCTGGCGATCTTTTCAGCAAGTACATAAGAGGGATGCTCAGGATCGGTGCGGGCAGAGCCAAAAATACTCACAGAAGGTTTTATTTGTGCCAGACGCTCAAAACCGTCAACAAATTCAGCCACAATCTGGAATATTTTCCATGACTCACGTGTGAGTTGGCCATCATTTAAAGGTTGGATACCTGGCAACGATGTTGTAGATGTTTTTTCCATAATCAATTTCCTGTTATCAAGCCATGAAAACACGCATAATGTTAGTGTCCTACTGTTTAATAATAGCTAATCATTTTCATTACTGATACTTACAAATCTATGTCTAAAGAATCTCAAAAACCATTGGTTTTAGTCGATGGCTCATCCTATTTGTACCGTGCCTTTCACGGCATGCCAAATTTAACTAATTCACGCAATGAGCCAACGGGTGCCATTTACGGTGTGGTGAATATGTTGCGTAGTTTATTACGAGAATATGAGCCTGAACATATTGCGGTGATCTTTGATGCTAAAGGTAAAACCTTTCGTGATGAGATGTATAGCGAATACAAAGCCAACCGTGCGCCTATGCCGAATGAGTTGCGTAGTCAGGTTGAGCCTATTCATGAAATCGTTAAAGCCATGGGTTTACCGCTGATGATTGTTGATGGCGTTGAAGCAGATGATGTCATTGGTACTTTATGTGTGCAGGCAACTGAAGCAGGCATGAAGAGTTTGGTGTCGACTGGCGACAAAGACATGGCGCAGTTAGTCAATGACTCGGTGACGTTAATTAATACCATGACAAATGTAGTGTCTAATCCGGAAGGTGTGGTTGAAAAATTTGGCGTTAGACCTGATCAAATTATTGATTATTTAGCCTTAGTCGGTGACAAGGTTGATAACGTGCCCGGTGTGCCTAAGTGTGGACCAAAGACCGCAGTCAAATGGCTAACGGAACATGGCGATCTCGAAACGATAATGGCTAACGCAGATAAAGTGAAAGGCAAGGTTGGAGAATACTTACGAGATAGTCTTGAGCAATTACCGTTATCAAAAGAATTGGTCACAATTAAGTGCGATGTTGAACTAGATGAAACACCTGAAAGTTTAAAACGACAAGATCCAGATGTTGAACGATTACGTGAATTATTTTCGCAGTATGAATTTAAAACCTGGTTGTCTGAACAAATTGAAAACGGTTCATCACAGCCAAATGATAACAGCTCAGAGAAGATTGAAACACGGTATGATCTGGTTTTAGACAAAAAAGAATTTAATCATTGGTTGAAATTATTAAAAGAAAGTGAACTGTTCGCCTTTGATACTGAGACAACCAGCCTTAATTACATGCAAGCAGAAATTGTGGGCGTGTCATTTTGTGTTGAAGAAGGGTTAGCTGCTTATGTTCCGGTAGCGCATGATTACGAAGAGGCACCAGAGCAGCTTTCACGCGATTGGGTTTTACAACAATTAAAACCTTTGCTTGAAGATACAACGCAATTAAAGGTAGGTCAAAATCTGAAATATGATCGTAATGTGTTAGCAAATTATGATATTACCTTACGTGGCATTGAACATGACACCATGTTGCAGTCATATGTGCTTGATAGCACCGCAACACGACATGATATGGACTCCTTATCCTTAAAGTATTTGTCTCATAAAACCACCAAATTTGAAGACGTCGCGGGTAAAGGTAAAGCCCAGTTAAGTTTTAACCAAATTCATTTAGATGTAGCGGTACCTTATGCAGCAGAAGATGCGGATATAACGCTTCGGTTGCATAAAATACTATGGCCAAAGTTAAAAAATGAGCCTGCTTTAGAAGCTGTTTATAGTAAAATGGAAATGCCATTGCTGACAGTGATTGCCGATATTGAACGACAAGGCGTATTAGTTGATGCGGAGATGTTAGCCAAGCAAAGTAATTTGTTAGCAACACGTATTGATGAAATACAAGCAGAGGCATGGAAGGTTGCAGGCGAAGAGTTTAATTTAAGTTCGCCAAAACAAATTCAGGTTATTTTATTTGAGAAAATGGAATTGCCCGTTATAAAGAAAACTCCTAAAGGGCAACCCTCGACGGCGGAAGCAGTGTTGCAAGAACTGGCAGATGACAATTATAAGCTACCAAAATTAATTCTTGAGCATCGTAGTTTAAGTAAACTCAAATCCACCTATACAGACAAGCTACCGTTAATGATTGATGCGGACACGGGGCGTGTACATACCTCCTATCATCAAGCAGTAGCCGCAACGGGGCGCTTATCATCGAGTGATCCTAATTTACAAAATATTCCGATTCGCAGTGAAGAAGGTCGGCGTATTCGCCAAGCATTTATTGCTTCACCGGGTTATACAATTGTTGCTGCTGATTATTCACAAATTGAATTACGCATCATGGCACATTTGTCTAAAGATCCGGGTTTATTGAAAGCATTTGCAGAGGGTGTTGATATTCATAGTGCGACAGCAGCTGAAGTGTTTGGTGTTGCACTTGATGCGGTAACAACGGAACAGCGTCGCCGTGCCAAAGCGATTAATTTTGGTTTAATTTACGGTATGTCAGCATTTGGTTTAGCAAAACAAATTGATGTAACAAGAACTGAAGCACAACAATATATTGATCTCTATTTTGAACGCTACCCTGGCGTTAAACAATTTATGGCAGCAATGCGAGAACAGGCCCGTGAAACGGGTTATGTTGAAACTGTTTTTGGTCGTCGTTTATATGTGCCGGATATCAAGGCATCAAATATGCAACGTCGCCAGTATGCAGAGCGCACTGCGATCAATGCGCCAATGCAAGGTACAGCAGCAGATATTATTAAGCGTGCGATGTTAGCGTGTGCGAATTGGATTGGTGATGACAGTGATCAAATTCGTATGATCATGCAGGTGCATGATGAGCTGGTTTTTGAGATCGCAGATGCGCAGCTAGATAAGGCTATTGCCGGTATAACCGAATCGATGGTTGCAGCAGCAGAACTTAATGTATCGCTAGAGGTCTCTGTGGGTAAGGGTGTCAATTGGGGACAGGCACACTAGTAAATTATTATTAGTAAAGATTGAACCTTTGTAGTGATTTCTAGTCGAACTTAGCAGACCCTCTCTTTGTTATATCGGGTGTTTTTCCGCTCCTTTCTCCCTGGGCGGAATGCGATAGGTTCGATTACCCCCTAATAATCGAACCGTATAACCTCAACCGTCCCCTACGGTTGGGGTTTTTTTTTGTTTATTTCAAATTATTTCTCGTCGTCGGTAACAGTTAACCAATCAGTGAGTACTTGTCTGGCTTGTTTAAGTCCTTGTTTTTTAAGGGATGAAAAGAGCTGTACAGAACATAAGGGGTAAGATTTATCAATGAATGTTAATACTTTTTGTAGAGAAGCGCTCGCGGGTCCACGGGATAGCTTGTCAGATTTGGTGAGTAAGATGTGAACAGGTAATTCAACTCGATTTGCCCAATCAAGTATTTCACAATCATATTCTTTGAGGGGGTGACGAATATCCATTAATAGGATTAACCCACGCAATGCAGCACGTTTTTCAAGATATTTACCGAGTTCTTTTTGCCACTCAATTTTAACTTTTTTAGGTACTTTGGCATAACCATAGCCGGGTAGGTCAACGAGGCGATGTTCATCATCCAGTGCAAAGAAATTCATCATTTGCGTTCGACCAGGTGTTTTACTGGTGCGGGCTAGCCCATTAATACCAGTAATAACGTTTAAAGCACTAGATTTACCGGCATTGGATCGTCCCGCAAACGCAACTTCATTGCCATGGTCGGGTGGGCATTGGCTAAATAGCTTGGCGCTAGTAAGATAATAGCTGCTAGAAAAGTCATTCATCTTGGGTTCAGTTTCGGTTTGGTATAAAGAGGGTAATTTACTGTATTTAATGAAATTAATACAGTCATAAAGGGTCATACTTTGAGTTGTGGGAGTTGACCAGAGCGGCTTTATTCTGGTATATAGTCATGAAATTTTTGGATATTTTGTTAGTAAAGGCTTATATTAGGAATTGCTGAAATATCAATAAACGAATTTAATTAACTATGCCTTAATAATAGGCAGGAGAGTATGAAATGAAAAAGACAATGATCGCGACAGCTGTTCTAGTATTAAGTATGGCAACAACAGTTCAAGCAGCAGATCTTGCTGCTGGTAAGAAGACTTATGACATGGCGTGTGCTGCCTGTCATGCAACAGGTGTTGCTGGTTCGCCTAAAGTTGGTGATAACGCTGCCTGGAAAGATCGTATTGCACAAGGCATGAAAGTTATGGTTGGACATGCAAACAAGGGCTTCCAAGGCAAAAAAGGTTTCATGCCTGCTAAAGGTGGTCGTGTAAATTTAAGTGATGCTATCATTGCTGACACAGTTGCTTACATGGTTAGTAAAAGTAAGTAGGATTATTTTTTAAATATTTTTCAAGGACCATGCAAATGATTAAGCAATTCCTTATTACAGTTATGATGCTGGCTGTTGCCAGCAGTGCGATGGCTGGTGGTGATCCCGTTGCCGGAAAGAAGAAAGCAAGCCTATGTATTGGTTGTCACGGTGCTGATGGTAATAGTGCAAATCCAGATTGGCCAAAATTAGCCGGTCAAGGTGAAGGCTACTTAGCAAAACAAATCACTGATTTTAAAACGGGTGACCGTAAAGATGGCACTATGAATGCAATGGTTGGTGGCTTAAGTGACACAGATATTGTAAACGTTGCTGCCTTTTTTGCTAGCAATAAAATTAAGGGTGGCACAGCTTCAAAAGAATCACTGGAACTAGGTAAGAAGTTGTATCGTGGTGGTGATGCAAGTCGTGGTATTGCGGCATGTGCGAGTTGTCATGGTCCATCAGGAGCAGGTAATCCTGCTGCGAAATTCCCAGCGTTAGCAGGTCAACATGCTAAGTACACCATGAAAGCATTAAAAGATTTCAGCCTTTCAAAACGTACTAATGATCAAGCCAGCATGATGCGTGGTGTTGCTGATAAATTGAAAGACAGTGAAATGAAAGCAGTAGCGGAATTTATTGCTGGTTTACATTGATTTTTAGTTTTTCTTGATCCTAAAAAGGGTGGTGTTATGCCACCCTTTTTTATTGAAAATAATTAAGTATAAAAGCATGTTATGAATACGCAGGTAAAAAAAACCAGACACTATAGTTTCTCGAAAATATTGGTCGAGTTTTTAGGATCAATGAATCTGGCGATTACCGTATTAGTTGGTATTGCAATTGCTTCAATTATTGGAACTCTACTTAGACAAAACGAACCTTATCAAAATTACATTATTAAGTTCGGTCCTTTCTGGCATGACGTTTTTATTTCACTTGGTTTATACGATATTTACGGTGCATGGTGGTTTGTTAGCTTACTTTTCTTTCTGCTTTTAACAACCAGTGTTTGTATTATTCGTAATGCACCGAATATGTTGCGTGATATGCGTAATTATCGTGTTAATGCAGGACGTAATTCATTACGTGCTTTTCATAATAAGGCTGAATGGAAGGCCGCATCTGATCAAGATGAATTAATTAATAATATTGAATCGCATTTACACGACGAAGGTTATCGTACACATAAAAAGGTACACGATGATCACACTATTATTGCTGCGATGCGTGGTGGTATAAATCGACTGGGTTATTTATTTACACATATTGCAATAGTTGTTATTTGTATCGGCTCAGTCATTATGTATAACATGCCGCTCAAATATGCGTTGTTTACAGGTGATGTAAAAATAGAAACAGATAACACCTTGCCCGCATCGAAAGTTTCACCACAAAGCATATTAAATAAAGACAATCCTTCTTTTCGTGGTTCAGTCAGTATATCTGAAGGGCAAAGTGCAAATATTGTATTTTTAAATATTGAAAATGGTTTTTTAATACAACAACTTCCTTTTAATATAGAGTTAAAAGATTTTCGTATAGAGCATTACGCATCAGGTCAACCTAAGTCGTTTGAAAGCGATTTGGTTATACATGATGATGAATTAGATAAACCACTCGAAACAACTATTTCGGTAAATCACCCATTAGTATATAAAGGCTATGCAATCTATCAAGCAAGCTTTAATGATGGTGGGTCAAAATTATCATTACGTGCTTGGCCGTTAAAAGATCCAAAATTAAAGACACTAGAATTACAAGCTGAAGTATTTGGCACGGTTCCGATGGAAGTTAATAATAAAGTTTATAATCTTGAATTTAATGATTTTCGTAAATTTAATATTAACCCCGTCGTTGCCGCAGTTAGTAAAAAGAAATTTAAGAACTTTGGTCCTAACTTCACTTTCAAATTACGTGACGATCAAGGTCAGGCACGTGAGTATGTGAATTATATGTTTCCGATAGAACAACAAGGACATTTATACTTATTAAGTGGTGTGCGTAGTTCTGTTGCAGAATCTTTCCGTTATCTCTATATTCCTGCTGATCCACAAGGTTCGGTGAAGCGATTTATGACCTTCTATGCGGCTATGCAGAATGAACCAAGAGTCACAAAAATAGTCGACATTACTGTAAGTGATATGTTGAATGGTTTAACCAAAGAAAAACGAGCTGAAATTTTTGATGATATGAAAAAAACCACTAAACGCTTGGTGGCATTATTTGTTGAGGGTGGTCTTGATGCCTTAAATAAACACATTGAAGAGAACATTCCGGTAAATCAGCGGCAAAAAGCCACAGCAACCTATTATGATATTTTGCGTAAAACACTCGGTAATTTGTATATTGAGATTTTGCAGCAAGAAGGCTTAAATATAGAGCAAGGCGTTTCCGATGCGGACAGTGATTTCTTTGATGACGCACTGTCAGTCTATGGGAGTTTAGGTGCGTATGGCGCGCCATTTTACTTGGAAATGAAAGATTTTGAACATATTCAAGCTTCTGGTTTACAAATTGCCCGTTCTCCGGGTAAGGAAATCATTCTACTAGGTTGTGTTATGCTGATTATCGGCATATTTATTATGTTCTACGTTCAGCAGCGTCGCTGTTGGGTATGGATAGGCAATAAACAAGGGTCAGATTACGAAGTCATTCTTGCCGGTAGTTGTAATCGTAATGAACGTGATTTTGCTCAAGACTTTACAAAATTAAAACAGCGTCTAGCTCAGCGTTTGGGTTTTGGCGAAGATGATGGAAATTACTGAGGCAGCTTATGTCAGCAACACCCGATACATTAAATTATCAGTTCAATAAACCATTCCTAAAAACCTTATCTATTTATGATTGGGTTTTTGCAGTACTTGTTATGTCGGGTGCTTATTATGCGTGGAATGGTTATGCGTCAAATATGGACGTTTATGAAGTCGGCATTTTATTTGGTACCGCTATTTCGATGGTTGCCTTGGGTTGGTATTGGAAACAAAGTCGTAGCTTAATGCTTTCAGTTGCGGCGGTCAGTGTTTATGCAGTGATGCAATATGAGCCAGCGATTCTCGCATTAAAGTCTCAAGGACTGGGTGGTAGAGAAGCGATTGCCGCTTTATCTAGTTTAGAAGATAAAGAACATAGTAAGTTCTTATTTAAGTTTTTTATTTCCAGTACCTCTGCTGTTATGTGGATGAGTACTTTGTATTTCTTGGCAACAATCACCTATTTTTTAAATTTATTTGTGACGTCAGAATTTTCAGGACGTGTTGCAACACGCATGACGTGGATTGCGACGGCAATGGGCTTAATCGGATTGATGGTGCGCTGGCGTGAGTCATACCTAATCGATGTTGATTTTGGTCATATCCCTGTTAGTAATTTGTATGAAGTTTTTATTCTGTTCTCAATTATTACTGCGCTCATCTATTTGTTTTATGAAATGCGTTATAAAACCCGTGCGCTCGGTGGTTTTGTCTTATTGATCATCAGTGCAGCCGTGGCGTTTTTACTTTGGTATCAATTCGATAAAGGGGCACACGAAATTCAACCCCTGGTGCCTGCATTACAAAGTTACTGGATGAAAATACATGTTCCTGCCAACTTTATTGGTTACGGGTGTTTCGCCATAGCCGCTATGGTCGGTGTCGTGTTTTTAATTCGTAACAATGCCGCCGCAGGCGGAATGGCTGAACGTGTTTTACCGCCGACTGATATGTTAGACGATATTATGTACAAATCCATCGCTTTAGGCTTTGCATTCTTCACGATTGCAACCATCTTAGGGGCACTATGGGCAGGTGAGGCATGGGGTGGTTACTGGTCATGGGATCCTAAAGAAACATGGGCATTGATTGTATGGCTGAATTACGCAGCATGGTTACATATGCGATTAACCAAAGGCTGGCGTGGTAATGCGATGGCATGGTGGTCGGTGATTGGTTTGTTTGTAACCTTGTTCGCATTCCTGGGTGTCAATATGTTCTTATCAGGCTTGCACTCATACGGTGAACTTTAATTCAATATTGGTTGTCTCTATAAAAAGATAATTTATTAAAGAATTAGGCGAGATAGTGATTATGAAAAAATTAATTTTTGTATTGGTGGCAACCTTAATGATGTACGTTGGAACGGCATCTGCGATTGATGAAGGTTTTGAATACAATTTAATTACACCGGCTATCACCACGGGCGATCCAAGCAAAGTCGAAGTTGCAGAAATGTTTTGGTATGGCTGCCCTCATTGTAATGATTTTGAGCCAACGTTAAATAAATGGTTAAAAACAAAACCCAAAAATGTAAACTTTATTCGTATCCCAGCAGTTTTTCGTGAGTCATGGATTCCTCATGCACGCGCTTATTACACGGCCGAAGCGCTCGGTGTGTTAGATAAGACGCATAGTTTATTTTTTAAAGCAGTTCATAAAGATCGTCGCAGTTTAGCCACCAAAAAAGACATTGCCGCGTTTTTTGTAAGCAATGGTGTGAAACAAGAAGATTTTAATCAAGCGTGGGATTCTTTTATCGTGCAGTCACGGGTTAAACGAGCGATTACACTGACGCGCCGTTCGGGTATTAAGGGTGTGCCGGCTATGCTGGTGAATGGTAAATATCGCACCAGTGCCTCTGAAGCAGGGATTAACAATCCCGGCGGTGCGAGTAATGATGACATGATTAAGGTGGTTAATTTCCTGGTCGAGAAAGAAGCAAAATTGCTCAAACCTGCTAAAAAATAAATCCTCTTAATACCCTCATTGGGCAGGCATCTTTTGCCTGCCTGATCTAGAATGAAACGTAGTAAGGTCAGATCAGGGTGATCATGAAAGCTGCGCAACTATTCGTAAAGTGTCTCGAAAATGAAGGTGTAAAATACATCTTTGGTATCCCCGGCGAGGAAAACCTCGACATGATGGATGCCTTGCTCGATTCAGAGATACAATTCATTACTACACGACATGAGCAAGGTGCGGCGTTTATGGCCGATGTTTACGGTCGTTTAACCGGCAAAGCCGGTGTTTGTCTAGCGACACTAGGTCCTGGAGCCACCAATTTGGTGACAGGCGTGGCTGATGCCAATATGGATCATGCCCCGTTAATTGCTATTGCCGGACAGGCTGCGACCAACCGGTTACACAAAGAATCCCACCAAGTTTTGGATTTAATCAATTTATTTGATCCGATCACCAAATTCGCCTCGAGAATGCCAACGCCAGATATTTTGCCTGAAGTTGTCAGAAAGGCATTTAAATTGGCACAGAATGAGAAAACCGGCGCCTGTTTTATCGAATTTCCTGAAAATATTGCCAAAATGGATACCGATAGCACTCCATTGCCCGTCGGATACACGCAATTACCCGAGCCAAGGGCAGATCAGATACGTTATGCCGCTGAGCTTATCTCTCAGGCGAGTGATCCGATTATACTCGCTGGGCATGGGGTTGTTCGTGCGGGAGCATGGAGGCATCTGGCTCAGTTTGCAGAACATTTGCATGTTCCCGTTACAAATACCTTTATGGCAAAAGGCGTTATTCCCTTTGGTCATCCCATGGCATTGGGTAGCGCGGGCTTGCAGGCGCATGATTATGTTAATTGTGGTTTCGACCACGCTGATTTGATTATCTGTATTGGCTACGATTTGGTTGAATATCACCCCTATCTTTGGCACCCAACTCGCGATCGCAAGATTATTCATATTGATAGTCGCTCAGCCGAAGTCGATGAATCGTACCCGCTTGAATCCTGTGTCGTCGGTGATATTAAGCTTAGTCTTGAACGTATCGCCAAGCAGGCAACACCACATAGCGGAGATGTAATGCGGCCATTACGTAAAGCCTTAATTGCAGAAATGAACCAACATGCCAATGACCATAGCTTTCCAATTAAGCCTCAGAAATTAATTTGGGAGTTACGTACGGCGATGGCAACCAATGATATTGCCGTGTGTGATGTGGGCGCACATAAGATGTGGATGGCGAGGATGTTTCGTTGTGAACAACCTAATACCTGCATTATATCCAATGGGTTTGCCAGCATGGGGATTGCAGTACCGGGTGCGATTGCAGCTAAATTAAGTAATCCCGATCATGCTGTTGTGGCCGTGACCGGTGATGCGGGTTTTTTGATGAATTCGCAAGAAATTGAAACCGCGATGCGAATGAAGATAGCGATTGTGATTTTGATCTGGAATGACGGCGGCTATGGATTGATTGAATGGAAACAAATGAACCAATTTGGGCGCAAGTCGCATGTGAATTTTGGTAACCCTGATTTTGTGAAATACGCAGAGTCATTTGGTGCCAAGGGCTACCGTGTGGAAAAAGCGGAACAATTGTCGGGTATATTAACCACCGCATTGGCCGATAACACAGTTAGTATTATTGATTGTCCGATTGATTATAGTGAAAACATGAAGTTAACTGAAAAGCTAGGTGAGATGGTGTCGCCTATTCAGGCATGACAGATGATGCATAATGTTGTTAAAACATATAAAAACAAGACAAATAGTCTTCGTTTATTAAGTTATAACATTCAGGGGGGCATCGCGACAAAAGGCTATCACCATTATTTGATGAAAAGCTGGCAACATGTGCTGCCTCATCGTTATAAGCAGGACAACCTTGATCAGGTCGCAATGTTACTGAATGACTACGATATTGTTGCATTGCAAGAAACTGATGCAGGGAGTTTTAGAAGTAGTTATATGAACCAAACAGAATACTTGGCGAGTAAAGCAAATTTTCCATTTTGGTTTGATCAGATAAATAGAAACATGGGTAAGTTCGCCCAGCATAGCAATGGATTGCTATGTCGTTATAAGCCAATCAGTATTGACGAGCATAAATTGCCTGGACTTATTCCAGGGCGTGGAGCACTGATGGCAAGATTTGAGATGTCCGGACACAAGATTGCGGTAATCAGTGTGCATTTAGCCTTGAGTCGACATACAAGAATGAAACAAATCGCTTTTATTAGTGAGTTGATTGCAACAGAAGAGCACGTAATTTTGATGGGTGATTTGAATTGTGACTTAGATAGCAAAGAAATGAAGTATTTGTTTAAAACAACGCATATGAGTGAACCGTTGCAAAAGCCACATACATTCCCCAGCTGGAAACCAAAACGAAATATTGATCATATATTAACGAGTGAAGGCATGAAGATAAAAGAAACAAATGTGATACATCATGGTGTGTCAGATCATCTTCCTGTTTCGATTGAGCTAAATTTAACAGATATAAGCGTGAAGCATTGATATGGATGATTGGAAAGATAAATACTATACAAGCCTCGAATTGCTTGAAGACAAAGAAAAAGAATGGTCTGAAACAGACCAATTATTACGTCGCTGCATTTCCCGTATTACGTTATCTGCTGACGGTAAAAATAAAAAATTAGATGAACAGTTAGATCGGTTAAGAAATTCAGTGCGTCGTGAACAAAATTATGATCGTATCCGGAATATGGTTGATATAATCGTTGAAACCGCCACAGATACTAATATAAAAACGATCAGCGCTAGAACATTACTATCGGAATTACTTGAAAAACTACCTTTCCCTGACAAATTAATAAAGAAAAAGAAAAGCCTTAAGAAACGTTTAGATTATATGAAAGATGATTCCGGCATAACGGAATTGATTGAGTCTGTTATTGGGCTTGTCGAAGCAGCGATAAATACAGAGATAGATAAAGATCATCATGAACCCAAAGAAAGTAAAAAACTATTTGGAGGTATTTTTTCCGCATCTAAGAAAACAGATGAAGCGCCAGCGGTAGTATCAGAGTCTATTGTTGAAACAGTAGCAGAGCCACCAGTACTTGAAGATGTTATTGATATAGTAAGAGATGTATTGTTCAATTTGTTGATGTCAGTAGATGTCCCTGTAGCAGTAGCAGATGAATTAGATATATTAAGACAGAAAACGCAGCGAGTTGATACAAAGAAAGGTCTAAATGAATTAGTTAAGGGTATTGCGGCATTAGCTTCATCGGCTAGCTCGATTATACAAAAAGATAAAATCGAACTAGAGGATAGTCATGAAGAGTTAAGTTCATCATTAAGCATTCATGAAATATTAATACAACTACTAGAACGTTTGGATTTACCAGAAGAATTAGTAGGCTATGCGTCTGATTTGAAATCGGAATGGGAAAAGGGCATTGACGATGATCAGGTGATTGAGGCGTTAGAGTCAATCGCTGATTTGGTTATTAAAATGCGCATGCGTATTGAAAGCGAGAAGAATGACTTTCAACAATTCCTGCAGCAAGTGACCGAAAAATTGCAAATGCTGGATCAACATATTCAAGATAATGCTGACGATCAGAAAACTATTTTTGATGAGAATAAAAGATTCAGCGACGATGTAGATGGTGAAGTTGAAAAAATACAAACAGATGTTAATGATGCAGTCGATCTTGCTGACCTAAAAAAAAGTATTGCAATAAAGCTAAGCAAGATAACAAGACATGTTGAAACATTTAGATCGACAGAGGAAACCAGGAAATTACAAATGGAAATTCGCGTTGGCGAATTAGCCAGTAAAGTGCACCACCTTGAAACTGAATCTCTGGGATTGCAAGAAAGACTGGTTGAAGAACAGAAAAATGCGATGCAAGATGCATTAACCCAATTACCAAATCGCTTAGCTTGGAATCAACGTGTCGAGTATGAATTTAGCCGCTGGAATCGCTATCAATCACCGTTGGTCATTCTTATTTGGGATATTGATGATTTTAAAAAGGTTAATGATACCTATGGACACAAGGCGGGTGATAAAGTGTTAATAACAATTGCTACCTTACTTAAAGATAAAATCCGGGAAACAGATTTTATTGCTCGTTTTGGCGGTGAAGAATTCGTGATGTTACTACCAGAAACAGAGGTTGCGCAGGCACAGGCAGTGGTAGAAAAACTACGTGTGGGTATTGAAGAGTGTGAATTCCATCACGGTGAACAACGTGTCGGTATTACCGTCTCTGGAGGAATGACACAATTCAAAAAAGGTGATACACCTGAGATAGCTTTTGAAAGAGCCGATCAATTTTTATACAAGGCAAAAGACAGTGGTAAAAACCGTTGCTATAGTGAATTAGATTAAAATAATAATGGGGAGTGTTATGCTACGTTGGCAGTTAATCGCCAAGGGTTTCTGTATGGGCATGGCAGATTTAGTGCCAGGTGTCAGTGGTGGAACCATGGCGTTTATTTTGGGTATCTATGAACAGCTATTAGCAGCGATCCGTTCTTTCGATGTAAAGTGGATAAAAGCCTGTTTAAAGTTTGATCTAAAAGTGATTATTCAGCGCCCACATTTTTCTTTTATTATTTCGTTACTTGCTGGTTTATTTTTGGCAGTATGGTTTTTTACACATATTATTTCATTACCCGATTTACTTCATGATTATCCTGAACATGTTTATGGTTTATTTTTTGGTTTAATACTGGCTTCAATTTATGTGTTAATGCTGGAGTTAAAGGGGTTTAATTCAGGTGACGGCATTACGCTGGTGCTGGGGACAATCGGTGGGTTGATTATTGTTAATTTGGTTCCTGTCGAAACGCCTAATGCAGCTTGGTTTATTTTCTTATCTGGGATGATAGCCATATCTGCAATGATTTTACCCGGCATATCAGGTTCATTTTTATTATTGCTGCTTAAAAAATACAGCACCATTCTCGCCGCGGTTGGTTCATTTAATTTATCTGTGTTGTTGCCTTTTCTATTAGGCTGTATTGTTGGCTTGGCGAGTTTTTCACGGTTTCTTGGTTGGTTATTAGCAAGATTTTATCAACGAACCTTGTTAGTGATTAAGGGGATTTTACTTGCATCACTTTGGTTGTTATGGCCGTATCAAGAAAGAGTGCTTGAAACCATTGCGGGCAAAGAGCGTGTGGTTGGTACAAGCCCTATACTCCCTAGTCTTGCGGAACCGTCGTTGTTAGCGGTGGTAGGACTGGGGATTACTGGTTTAGTGGTCGTTTTGGTTATCCATCGCTTGTCGATGGATAAGTCATAGTAAAAATTATTTACCTTTAGGTAATACCGTCCAACGCGTAATCATGCCGGCGGTAATATGATCCGTGACATGACAATGATATAACCAAGTGCCGGGGTTATCTGCGATCATATCAACACTGTTCATACTGGTAGGTAATAATTCAACGACATCAGTACGCCGACCATGATCCAGTACCGTCTTGCCATGCCAATGCGCGGTGTGCAAATCCACTTCTGTGCCCATGCCAATTAAATGCCAGCGGACACGATCACCATATTTAGCAATAAGGCCTTTTAAGTTGGCAAAGATATAGCCATTAATTGCATGCTTAAGATTGCCTTCCTCAATATCTTCTTCATATTCCCCTACTTCATGGCGAGGCTGTTTGCCTTTTATTTTTTTAACAGCGTCACGCCCATTTTCATCAAAGATCATAAATAGATTGGTAAATGCAACATCTATATCGCGTGGGCGAGGGTCTTGTGCTGAACGTTCCATGCCTTTCTTGGTGACAATAATAGAACCAATAAGACCATCATAAATTTCAGTGACAGAATCAACATGAGAGTGATAAACCCATACAATTGAAGAAGGGTCGGCAGGCCCCGGTGACGCATCATGATCAATAGTCCATGTGTAAGTAAATTTTTCACCTGGCTTAACATAAGCACTAGCGCCCTTCATATCAGCGCCTTCATTTTGTTCATTGTAACGCATGCCATGAGGGTGCATGCTGAGAGGTTTGTCTGCTTTATTATAAAAATGAATTTTAAAGGTATCCCCTTCCACCGCACGTAATTGTGGCCCTAGTATGCCCATCCATTCTGGTTGCTTAACTTTGGTTGTAAAAGTATTATCGGTATATGCAATGTAGCGATACTTGATATAAACAAGTTGCTGCCCCCAAACACCCATGGTTTTTTTAGGCTTGAAAAGATTTTTGCCTGTTGGGGCGTAGTTCCATTCAACTTTTTCTGCGGCAACCCAATATTCACGAACGGTAGCGGATACTTGAGAACTCAATAGTAGGCTAGTGGACAGAGCAAGTATGGCGATAATTTGTTTCATGAAATTTGACCTTGGTAGTTAAGTCGGTGTTGAACACATTTAGTACGAGTAGTTACATGTAGTGATACTCATTATGACAGAATAAGACTGAATTAAAAAACCAGATCAAGAAACTGCTTGGTGGTTGCTTTATCAGGTTTGCTATGGATCACATATTCTACATGTGGGTTTAAATCACCTGTTTCATTCGTTGTTTTGTTTATTTTAATACCCCAAATCCATTTTATTTGGTTAGGCACAAATGAATAGCGTACATCCATAATGAAAGTAGCATCGTTGCCACTGATAGCGAGGTAGTCATCAGAGAACCAGCGGAATCGTTCGATATCTTTTGCTTGTTGGCTACTTTCAGGCAACCAAGGTAAATCTCGTTTAATATTTAGTTTTTGAATGGCCGTACCGGTGATTATTTCAGTATTACGTAATAATTTAACTGCATCAACGTAGTAGCGTCCATCAAACTCATAAATTGTTTTCCAAACATGGCGATTAGCAAATGTGGGTTTAACTAACATGCGTTGCATTGAATGACCACGTTGTTTTGCCAGTTGTTGAACGGCTATTTCAGCACGATTGTTTTGAATTAATCCAAGACTTAAAAAAATAACTGCGTAAGCAAATGCAAAACGGGCATAGTTTGCATTATGGCGATAGACGCTGATGATGATAAGAGCAAGCAGGGGCAATGTAAAAAAAGGATCAATGATTGAAACGATATTCCAAGCAATACGTGTGCTAGAAAATGGCCAGAATAATTGCGTGCCATACGAGGTGCAGGCATCCAAAAGTCCATGCGTGGCGTAACCTAAAAACGAGAATAGATAAATCTGAGAAAATGATAAATTCGTTGTAGGCCATTTCTTCTTGAATCCGTTTGACTGAACGATTAAATAAAAGAAAACCGTACAGAGTAATGCGCCAAAAGGTATAAAGAGTAGTGAGTGAGTAAACTGACGGTGAAACTCTAGAAATAATAACGGATCGTTTGCTGAATGAATGAATACATCAAGATCAGCAGCCATCCCCGCGATCGCACCAATCACTAATGCGCTGCGTTGTTTTGTTTTGCTGTCAGCAAAAGCCTGTGAAAGACTAGCACCAAGTACGGCTTGTGAAAGAGGATCCATTTCTAATTGGTTGTGATTTTTAACTTATTTGTGATTGTATATAATTATTCAAGCCAATTTTATCAATCAACCCCATGAGATATTGGATAAGTTTTGGATCTGATTTCATAGTCGTCTCATGATATTTGGGCAAGTAAATTACGATTTTTAGTCCAGATTATCGATAATATTATAATGATACATAGAACCCAATCTTTTTTTGTACCTTGTCATAATGTTTAAGTATCTGAATATTTTATATATTTATAAACGTTGATAGTGAATACAAGCCTTTGTTGCGAATGATTCTCAATTAGATAAACCGGTAGAGAATAGCTCAATGTATGTTTGTGTTTGCAATGCGGTAACAGATAAAGACATTATTCAAGCAGCGGAAAAGGATGCTAGTTCATTGAGTGACTTACGTGAGGAGCTAAACGTAGCAACATGCTGTGGTTGATGTACAACCTGTGCACGTGGACTGCTAAGAAAGTGTAATCAGCGACCTGCCAGCCATCAAGTCAATTAAGGTTTAACCTTGTTTTAGAGAATAATTATCTTTGAAATTATAAAATAGCACGCCTTTATGCTGTGAGTGCGACAGGTTTCTGTTAGCGCACAATTATCATAAATGGCGCGCCCGACAGGAGTCGAACCTGTGACCTTCGCCTTCGGAGGGCGACACTCTATCCAGCTGAGCTACGGGCGCATATTTAGGCAGTTGCCGGCGGCATAGTACCCTGACAGGCTTCATTTTGTATAGTAAGTCGCAGCAATACCACTATGAATAGTATGTGATTTCGGGATTTCTTATAGGGAAATCACTGAATTTAGTGGTAATTGTAGTTTGCCCATCGAGGTAATGTGTCTATAATCTGCTCCAGAATTTTACTGGGATGGCATTGTGTCATCTGAATAGTTAATTTTTAAGTAAGGGGAATTGCAGTGGGCGATCATGATAGTCAAGTTTGGAGTACCTTAACGAAGTTTATGCTGGGTTTAGCCATTTTCGCAGTGGTTATTTTTGTTATTGCCGGTTCAATGGCAGCAGGTAACAAAGAAGCAGCGATGAAAGATAATTCAGCAGCTGCAGATAAAGCGATTGCTGAACGTATTGCACCCGTTGCACAAGTAACTGTCGCGGGTGATAAGCCGGCCGCAGCACCAACTAAGAAAAGTGGTAAAGATATTTACACGAGTGCTTGTTTTGCATGTCACGGTACTGGCGCAGCTGGCGCACCTATCTTAGGTGACAAGGCAGCATGGTCTGCTCGAATTGGCCAAGGCACGGCAAAATTGTACGATCATGCGATTAACGGTTTAAATGGTATGCCTGCTAAAGGTGGCCGTGCAGACCTAAGTGATGATGCGATTAAGTCAGTGGTTGACTACATGGTGTCACAAGCTAAGTAAGCACGAAGCTGTTTGTAACAGCTAAGCGTTTATAAAAAGGGTCGCTATTTTAGCGCCCTTTTTTTATGGAATATAGCGCTTAGCCCAGCCTGCGATCAGATCGGCAACATAGGCCGCATCGTTTTTGTTTGAGAGTAAATGATCAGCATTATCTAAGCTAACCAGCGAGGAAGGTTTACCTGCATGTAAATGTAATTTTTCAGCATGCGCATGATCAAGAATATCATCATCAAGAGAGTGACAAATCAATAAGGGTTTTTGAAAACTATCAAGGTAAGAACCATCGTCAGGGTAATCAAGATCTTCAAAGAATTTTTCTTTAATCGTAAAATGGTTTCCACCAATGGTCATTGATGCTGACCCGGTTTCAACAACTTTTTGTCGTAAACTAATATAGTGTCTAGCCACATAACCCGGATCGATGGGGGCAGCAATAGTCACAGCCGATTGGCATGATAGAATGCGCTCGGCTGCCTTGAGCATTGCTGTACCGCCCATTGAATGACCAATGAGTAATTCAGGGGCCGAATAATTGGCAGCCATGTATTCACAGGCGGCAACAATATCATCTACATTGGAGGAAAAATTAGTTTGTGAAAAATTGCCATCGCTATCACCGATGCCGGTGAAGTCAAAACGAAGCACTGCAATACCATTTTGAGCAAGGTGTTCGCAAATAATGTGAAAGGCTTTTAAGTTTCGCGAACAGGTAAAACAATGAGCGAAGATTGCCCAAGCATGCGGTTCTTTGTATACAGGGAGATCTAATTCAGCACCAAGCGCAAACCCCATACTGCCTGGTATTCGGAGGCGGATTTTTTTCATACAACGTCATCATTAAGAAATATGACGGCGATGCTAACGGAACAAACCATTAAAAGCTAGCTTGAACGGTCTAAACGTCGATAACCGATTGCCTCCTGTAAATGATGGGTTTTAATGTTATCACTATGATCAAGATCAGCAATGGTACGAGAGAGTTTAAGTATCCGATGCCATGCTCTTGCTGAGAGCCCGAGACGTTCAATTGCTTTTTCCAACATTTCACTGTCTTGAGTATTTATTTGGCAATAATCTTCAATCTGTTTATTACTTAATGCCTGGTTCGTTGATTGGCTTCTTTCAAGTTGAATTGCACGAGCCAACACAACACGTTGACGAATAACATCACTTGCTTCACCTTTTTTAAGTTCATGTAAGGTGGAATATTGTATTCGGGGTACTTCAATATGCATATCAATGCGGTCGAGCAAGGGCCCTGAAATTTTTCCTCGGTAACGATTTATTTTATCAGGACTGCAGTGGCACTTTCCATTTGGGTCTCCAAGGTAACCACAAGGGCAGGGATTCATTGCAGCGATAAGTTGAAAGCGAGCAGGAAACTCGGCTTGACGCGCTGCACGTGAAATATTAATAACACCACTCTCAAGGGGTTCACGTAACACTTCTAAAACATGACGACTAAATTCGGCAATTTCATCAAGAAATAAAACACCATTGTGAGCAAGAGAAATTTCACCAGGGCGTGGTTGACTTCCTCCACCGACCAGTGCAACGGCAGATGCCGTATGATGCGGTGCGCGGAAGCGTCGTTGTTTCCAATTCTGTTCTGATGGGGCCTGTCCACAAATAGACATTACGGCTGCCGCCTCAAGTGCCTCGTCTTCAGTCATCTCTGGTAAAATACCGGCAAGCCGTTTTGCTAACATAGTCTTCCCTGTACCAGGAGGTCCGATCATAATTAGACTGTGTGATCCGGCGGCTGCAATTTCAAGTGCACGTCTTGCGTGTGGTTGTCCACGTACCTCAGCCATGTCGTCACTAATGGGGAAGGACTTTGCTGGAGGTTGTTTAAGAAGTGGGTTAAGCTTTTTGCTTCCATTTAAATGTGCGCAAACATCCAATAGATGATTGGTGGCATATTGTTCTGCATTATTTATTAACTGCGCTTCTGATTGATTAGCTGTAGGTAAAATAAGTTGCCGACGAGATTGCCGTGTTGCGATTGCTGTGGGTAATACTGCCGGTACAGGTCGTATTTCACCCGTGAGTGCGAGTTCACCGATAAATTCGAATTTTTCCAAATGTAATACTTCGACTTGACGTGAAGCAACCAGAATACCAATAGCAATTGCCAGATCGAGTCGTGCACCTTGTTTGGGTAAATCAGCGGGTGCAAGATTAATTGTAATACGCTGTGCAGGAAAATCGAAACGTGAATTAATAATGGCGCTACGGACACGATCTTTACTTTCTTTCACCTCCGTATCCGCCAGACCCACGATGGACATGGATGGCAAGCCATTGGATAAATGAACTTCAACACTAACGAGTGGAGTATGAATACCGTGGCTGGCACGGGCAAAAACGACAGCAAGTGACATGACAATTCCTTTGTCTTATTGAGTAGCCATCCTAGCTACTACTGAATAGGCTTTGTACTTTAGTATATTTAGCTTTTATCTTCTAGATCATTAAGTCGAAGCGTAAGTGCCTCAAGTTTTTCACGGCTACGGAGCAATACGGCAGTTTGTACATCAAACTCTTCACGTGTAACCAATTCAAGCCGCGATAATGCACCTGCCATCGCTGTTTTCACAATTGATTCAATATCATCGCGCATGAGCCCTAAGCCGGAGGGTAAGCCATCTTCTAATTGCTGTGCGAGTTCGTCGATAAAAGCTTTGCGTGTATTCATGGTGTTCCTACCTTAATGAACGCCTATCTTAACTGATATTAGTTGTAGAGAGCAGCCTGTTTCTGCGCACCATAATTGTGCGCGTTAAAATAATAAGATCAATTATAGTGCATTTATTCAAAATACAGTACTTTAAGTAATGTTAGCAAGCTATTGTTTTTACTGATCATTGCTGCTCTGGCATGACCTGTGCACTATAAAATGACATTGATGGTCTAGGGCATCAAAACAACCACCAAGATAGAACAATAAATTGTAAAGATATAACACCATTTAACAGAGAATTATGAGGAGTTTAACCATGAACACAAAAATGACAACTTTGGCAGTTGCAGCGTTAATGATTGCATCACCACTTGCCATTTCAACAGCTGCAGCAGAGGTTACTTTCAGTGGTAACGTTGGTCTAACAACTGATTACGTTTACCGCGGTATTTCACAGACTGATAGTGGTCCTGCGATTCAAGGTGGATTTGATCTGGAACATGACAGTGGTTTTTACGCCGGTATTTGGGCGTCAAACTTGGATTTTGTTGGGGATAGCGAAACAGCGATTGAAATTGATTACTACCTGGGTATTGGTGGTGAGTTCAGTAACAAGATTGGTTGGGATGTAGGCGCAATTTATTACAACTACCCAGATTCAAAAACATGTAATACAGCAGATTGTGACTTCACAGAAGTTAATGGCCATTTAAGCTATGACTTCGGTCCAGCAGCACTGACATTTGGTTTGAATTACTCAAGTGATTTCTTTGCAAGCAGTGATAACTCACTTTACACCACGTTAGATTTAGATATTCCTTTGCCAAATGATTTCGCCTTAGGAATCCATTACGGTGATCAAAGCATTGACAATAATGCTTCATTCGGTACACCAGACTACAATGATTGGAAAATTGGTATCAGTAAGTCTTTAGGTGGATTTGATTTCGCGCTTGATTACACAGACACAGATCTGAGTGATAGCGAATGTTTTGGTGGCGGTGCATTTAAAGATTTGTGTGATGGTCGCGCAATCTTTACTGTCTCTAAGAGCCTCTAAGAAAAAAACTATAAACGGTAATGCCTGTCCTTCGGGGCAGGCTTAACCATCGGGAGGAGATGTAATGAAACTCGTAAGTGCAATTATTAAGCCCTTCAAGCTGGATGACGTGCGTGAAGCATTGTCAGACATTGGTGTTCAAGGGATCACAGTGACTGAAGTGAAAGGCTTTGGTCGTCAAAAAGGACATACCGAGTTATACCGCGGTGCAGAATATGTTGTTGATTTTTTGCCTAAAGTAAAACTGGATATCGCAATCAATGATGATTTAGTTGAACAGGTCCTTGAGGCTATCGCGAAGGCAGCTAACACCGGCAAAATTGGTGATGGCAAGATTTTTGTCTTTGATCTTGAACAAGCAGTTCGCATTCGTACCGGTGAGTCCGGTGCAGAAGCGCTCTAATTTAAAATTATAAATTGAGGGGTTAGTACAATGGAAGATATTCTAAATCTTCGTTATGCACTAGATACATTCTATTTCCTCGTATCAGGTGCGCTGGTAATGTGGATGGCAGCAGGTTTTGCCATGCTCGAAGCCGGTTTAGTTCGTTCTAAAAATACAGCAGAAATTTTAACCAAGAATGTCGCCTTGTTTGCGATTGCATCCATCATGTATATGTTGATGGGTTACAACATCATGTATCCGGCAGATGGTAACGGTGTTATTCCAGCATTTGATTTCATCTTTATGTTTGGTGGTAGTGAAAATGTAGCAGCCGATGTATTGGCACAAGATCCAGCAGCATGGTATGACGGTTCTTACTACTCTGGTATGTCAGATTTCTTCTTCCAGGTTGTGTTTGTTGCAACAGCGATGTCGATTGTTTCTGGTGCAGTAGCAGAGCGTATGAAGTTATGGGCATTCTTGGTCTTTGCCGTCTTCATGACAGGTTTCATCTACCCAATGCAGGGTTACTGGAAATGGGGCGGTGGCTTCCTTGATGCAGCTAATTTCCAAGATTTCGCTGGGTCAGGTTTGGTTCACTTATGTGGTGCAACAGCAGCCTTAGTCGGTGTGTTATTACTCGGTGCTCGTAAAGGTAAGTACGGTGCAAACGGCGAAATACATCCAATTCCGGGTGCCAACATGCCATTAGCAACCTTAGGTACATTCATTCTTTGGTTAGGTTGGTTTGGTTTCAACGGCGGTTCAGAACTTGTTCTGTCTAACGTTGGTGAAGCTAATGCTGTCGCAGCCGTATTTGTAAATACCAACATGGCAGCCGCCGGTGGTGTCGTATCAGCAATGATCCTGTCACGCATTATCTTCGGTAAAACAGACTTAACAATGGTGCTTAACGGCGCATTAGCCGGTCTGGTGGCAATTACAGCTGAACCACTTGCTGGCTCACCATTGATGTCAACAGTCGTTGGTGCGATTGGTGGTCTGATAGTTGTTGGTTCAATTATCGGTTTAGATAAACTTAAGATTGATGATCCAGTGGGTGCAATCTCCGTTCACGGTACCGTGGGTATGTGGGGATTGATTGCCGTTGCATGGACGAATGCTGATGCAACAATTGGCGCACAACTTTATGGTCTCGTCGTTATCTTCGGTTGGACATTTATTACTGCAGGTATCGTTTGGTTCGTTATCAAAATGGTAATGGGTATTCGAGTGACTGAAGAAGAAGAGTACGAAGGTCTCGATCTTACTGACATTGGCCTTGAAGCCTATCCAGAATTTACATCTGGTAAATAATAAGTCAGAAACTACAACCTGGTGGTTGGGAATTGCGGGTACCTATTAATTTAGGTGCCCGTTTTTTTGCTGCGACCCATTGGAAATGGGTGCAGTATGCATGATGAACCCGATAGGGTTCTATGCTCGCCCCGTCAGTCATGGAAAGATTTAAACTGAGGCAATGAAGCCCGTCAGGTAGCTTAAAGAACCTCTTCGAGTTTCATTATAAGTAACCTACGCCATTTCCAATGGTTCAGGCCATCTATGAGTGGCGAAATTCCAACCCACAGCAGCAAAGGAGACAGCAAGAAAAGTTCAGCGTCACAGATAAGATCCCCCAAAGTAATCACTCAGCTTTTTTCTCCTTAAGGGTTCGTTTCACTGCACCGATGCGTCAGAAAAAATCTGAGTGATTACTTTGTCACTGAAGTTGGGTTTACTTAATTCTTTATCAAAAAAAGCAGCTTTGAATAAAAATTCTAGGATTAACCTTCAGCCATTATTTTCTTAAACGCCTTAAAAAACCGACGTATCCGATTCGCATTTGTCCCCCCATCACCACCACCACCAAACCGTGAGGTAGAACGTACATCAATACGACTTCCCCCATCATCAGAAGGAGTGATGTGAATAGACACATCATCACTGAAACCGAACCAGAAAGTGGTTTCAGTCGCCTCAATATGCATGTCGATGCGGTTAGGTTCGTAAAGTTGCCAACCTAACTCTTTTAGTGCCTTAACACTGATATCAAATGCTTTGTTGTTATCAATCGGAACGATTAGAGGCTGAATGTCCGGGTAAGCTTCTTCTTGATAGGCAGCAACGCCGACACCACCATATTCTTGTGAGTTAGGTGCATACCAAAATGAGGGTGGGTTTTCAGTGTTGGTAGTAATGTCCTGAATGGGTGGAAGGTTTTGTTTGGCATCATGCCATGACTGTAAAAGCACTAGCATAGGAACAAGAATAATAAGCCCCAGTAAGCTGTAAACGAAGCCTCGACGTTGGCTACCAGGATAGGCCATGAATAAACCTGATAAGCAAAGCACACTGGCTGCAATTCCGGCGTAGGCAGCCCATTGTAGTATGGCGACCGCGCCATCATAGTCCCACCAACCGAGGCGGCTACCCAGTGGCGCTATCATCGCAGCTATAATAACAAGGAGAATAAAACCAAAACCGATGACCGCTGGTTTATATAAGGGTTTTTGAGTAGCGTTTGTGTGCATAAGTCACCTTGTTTATATAAGTTAATTGTTAATGGGTGCGTATACTTACTTATTTGGACAAATTATTATTAAAGAAGTTGTTTATGATTTCCATCACAGAAGGGTTTGTCTTCGGTTTTTTTACAGCCACATAACCAAACTCGAGTCTGCTCAATAATGGTGAACTTAACGGGTTCGAAATCGGTATATTGGTGTGAGCCATCGCAAAAGGGTTGTTTTGTCGATTTTCCGCAGGCACACCACCAGTAGTCACCGGGTTCTATGTCAACGGCATAAGAAAGTTTCTGTGGGCAATCAGGTTCTGCCATAATGGTCTCTTTGTGTGATCATTAATAATATAGAGTGTACCGAAAGTAGCATGAAAAGTTTACGGGTTAAGAATTTAGAAAGCCAATGGTTGCCAAAAACAAGTGTTGAGGTATCAGTTGGGGAGTGTGTTGTGATCAGCGGCCCTTCGGGTGTCGGTAAATCATTATTATTGCGGGCAATGGCAGATCTAGATGT
>CAZIWG010000029.1:0-29544 GCA_964542925.1 uncultured Granulosicoccaceae bacterium
AGCGCTTCCTCCCCAGTCACGATAAAGTGCTGAATAATAAGTATTTAAAAATATTCGGCACACTATTGCACGATCCAAACCTGTTTCACATAAATCGTCGCTCAGTTGCTGGAGCTTTTGCTGTGGGTCTATTCTTTGCTTGGATACCCGTACCCTTTCAAATGGTTCTCGCCGCAGCCATTGCAATACCCACACGTGTAAATCTGATTATTTCAGTTGCCTTGGTCTGGATCTCGAACCCCATCACCATGCCGCCATTATTCTATTTTGCCTATCGACTCGGTGGGCTGGTACTCGGCATCGACACCAATCATTTTGAGTTTGAGCTGAGTTTTAGTTGGTTAGCAAATGAATTATTACTTATCTGGCAACCTTTCTTACTTGGCTGCCTAATTATGGCGGTAACAAGTTCCATATTAGGTTATGGATTTATACGTCTGTTTTGGCGTTGGAATGTAGTACGGCGGTGGGAGAAACGAAAAGGGCGTTAAGGGTTCAATTAAGCAGTTAAGTGCCCTGAATCTAGCGTTAATACTCGATCCATACGATTAGCTAGGATTTCATCATGCGTCACGATGATGAAACTGGTTTTATGCGTTTCGTTGAGTTCAATCATCAATTCATGCAGGCGTTCGGCGTTGTAATTATCTAAATTACCGGTTGGCTCATCGGCAAGTACGCACTTGGGTTCAGTGACTAATGCACGTGCAAAAGCGGCGCGTTGTCGTTCACCACCAGACAACTCCACCGGACGATGATGCATACGATTTTCAAGTCCTACTTGCTGTAATACGTAACGTGCTTTATCTGTTGCCACTGCCGGTTTCGTCCCGCGCAACATAAGTGGCATGGCGACATTTTCAACTGCAGTGAACTCAGGTAATAAGTGATGAAATTGATACACAAAACCCAAACTACGGTTACGTAACTTTGCTCGTTTTGCTTCGCTAATTGTTGCGATATTGATCCCATCAATAATTACTTCACCATGCGTTGGAATGTCCAGACCACCAAGTAAATGTAACAAGGTGCTTTTGCCTGCACCAGAGCGACCCACAATCGCGACGCGTTCGGCGCTTCGAATCTGTAAATTAACGTCGTGTAATACATCAACTTTTAAATCGCCATCTTCATACGACTTAGCAAGGTGGTTACACTCGATAACATTCTGCTCACTCATAACGCAATGCCTCTGCAGGCTGAATGTAAGCAGCACGACTTGCGGGGATAATCGTGAATATCATAGTGACAACAAAAGATGCAATAGAAATGGCAGTAACATCTGACCATTGTAGATCAGAGGGTAATTCGCTAATCAAGTACACATCCGGTGACAAAAACTGAACATTAAACAGTGATTCAATTGCAGGAACAATGGTGTCAATATTCAGTGACAAGGTAACACCACCAATAACGCCTAGGGTAATACCCACTAACCCAATAATTAGCCCTTGAGTAATAAATATCCAGGTAATCCTAAATGGTGTTGAACCAAGTGTACGAAGAATGGCAATATCACTTTGTTTTTCTGTGACAGTCATCACCATCATCGCGATAATATTAAAGGCGGCGATAATAATAATGAGGATTAAAATAATAGACATGATGCGTTTTTCAGTTTGCACCGCACGGAAGAAATTGGCATGAAGTTTTGTCCAGTCGTTGACTAGGTAGCTACCGGGCAATTGATCCACTAATTGCACGCTGATACGTGGTGCATCAAAAATATCTTTTATCTTAACCCGCACACCGGTGACATTATCGCCCATGCGCATTAGTTTTGCGGCATCTTTAATATGAACGACCGCCAGCCCGCTGTCATATTGATTATGACCAGTTTCAAAAATACCAGCGACAGTAAAACGTTTTAAGCGTGGCAAAATACCTGCCGGTGTCACTGCCGCTTGTGGCGTTACCATCGTGACCTTGTCACCAAGATAAACACCTAAGGCACGTGCCAGATATTTTCCCAGATAAATTTTGTAATCGCCAGCTTTAAGATCATCAAAACTACCGGCCAAAATACCCTTTTGAACATCCGACACATCAGGTTCAAGGGCAGGATCAATCCCTCGAACAAATGCGGCACTGACATACTGACCATTGGTCAGCATGCCTTCGGTGCGAATGAACGGTGCAGTACCAATAACCTGTGGGTTTTTAGACGCACTTGCCATAACTTCATGCCAATCGCTTAATTCACCATCAATACCCTTAATGGTGATATGTGAGGCGGCACCAAGAATGCGCTCACGCACTTCTTTCTGGAAACCATTCATTACAGATAAAACCGTGATCATGACTAAGACGCCGAGCATGATGCCGACGATAGAAATCATTGAAAATATCGAGATAAAATTATTACGGCGACGTGCCTTGGTATAGCGTAGGCCGATATGTACTTCAATTGGTCGAAACATGTTGCGCATTAAACCATAAGAGCTGGATATTGACCACTGATGATATTGTGGTCTGAGTCGCAGTTTTTGATCTAGTACCTATATAAGGTATAACATAACAATATTATCAATATTCAATAGCCACGGACTCGGAGCCATGCCATGCGATACAACAAGACACTAATTAAATCTGCCCTGCTATTATGCTTAATAAGTGCGCCTTTTAGCCTGTCTGCTGAAACATTAAGTATTATCAATGAACCAGAAAACAGTGAAAATGGTGTCATAAGACCAACACGTGGCATGGACATGCAACAAGTTGAAGCGCAGTTTGGTGCGCCCAATAGCGTCAACCCTGCTGTTGGCGAACCACCTATCACTGGTTGGGTTTATGATAAATACACTGTCTATTTTGAACATCAATATGTGATTCACGCAGCCGTCAATCACTAAACCTCAATAAGACATTGTCAGTTCTCAGGCAGCTTCCTGCAGAGTGGCATGCCCAATCTGGGGTCATGCTCACTTGGCCACATAAACAAACCGATTTTGACGGTGAATTTACGCAGGTCGAAATTGTATTCTGCATCTTGGCTAGTGTCACCAGCCGCTATTGTAGAACTCCCCTTTCCGGGTGCAGTTTTTAATAATGAGGGTGATCGACTTCCTGCCAGTTATTGTAATTTTTTAATTATCAATAAAGCCGTCTTACTCCCTGTTTATGATTGTCCGCAGGATGCTCAAGCTATCATTGCACTAACAAGCTGTTTTCCTGAATGAGAAATTATACCTATAGATTGTCGGGCTTTGATTGAGCAGCACGGTAGTTTGCATTGTGTCACTATGCAGTATCCAATGGGTGTACTTAATGAGAGGTGTAGCCCTATTTGCCAGACCACCGAACAGATAGTTATGATGATCTGAATCAATGTCATTCCGATGACAAATAAGGAATAATAAAGCATGATTTTATTACTTCACCCCAATACCGACAAAAACAGCGATGATTATCAATCACTACTTAATAAACTGAGTCAATTAGTTGACGTTCAAACACGCGTACATGATGTTGAAGGCACCGAACAAGTCCTGACAGAAATATACCTACTCGGTAATACACATGCCTTATCTCTCGAAGATATGCAAGACTATCCCTGTGTTGAACGTGTTATTCGTATTTCTGATGAATATCGAATTCTAGGCAGACACGCCGACGAACATCGCGCCACATCATTTGAATATAATGGGGTCACCTTCGGTCAAAACACACTCAACATCTTTGCAGGTCTTTGTGCGGTGGATAATTCTGAGCACGTTGAACTGATGATGAAAGCCTTACAAGCAAATGGTCAAGTGTGCACGCGCATGGGTGCTTATAAACCCAGAACTAATCCCTACTCATTTCAAGGACAAGGTAAAGACTGCTTGCCGTGGGTCTTTGAGCTTGCAGGCAAATACGGCATTAAAGTCGTCGCCATGGAAATCACCCATGAATCACATGTTGATGAAATCAATGATGCACTCGAACAAACCGGCCACCCGACGGGCGTTATGCTACAGATTGGTACGCGTAACACACAAAATTTTGAGCTACTTAAAAGTGTCGGTCAACAAATCACGCACCCAGTATTACTAAAACGTGGTTTTGGTATCACGCTTGAAGAGTCCATCAATGCCGCTGAATATATTGCTAGCGAAGGCAATCAGAAAGTGATCTTTGCCTTGCGTGGTATGAAAACCAATATGGGCGATCCACATCGCAACTTTGTTGACTTTGCCCATGTGCCTGTTGTTAAACGACTGACGCGTATGCCAGTTTGTATTGATCCATCGCATTCTGTTGGCACACGCGAAGCTGCACCGGATGGATTGCTCGATGTGATGCATGTCACCGCGCAAGGTATTATTGCTGGTGCCAATATGGTGCTCGTTGATTTCCACCCTGCGCCGAGTAAGGCGCTTGTTGATGGACCACAAGCCTTACTCATGAGTGAGCTGCCGTTATTTTTAGAAGACGTTAATATAGCGCGTCAGGCTTATTTAAAACGTTGTGAATTAATGAAAAAATTTAAAAATCATACTGAAATTTAGAAAGTATTATAGAATTTCAGAGATTGCTTCGTCGTTTCACTCCTCGCAATGACGATTCAACTACTCCCCCGCAATAGAGGTATAGTCACTCCTCACTCTTTTTCTCTGCCATAAAATACAACCACAAGAACCCGGTGATGCCCGCTAATGCGGAAGCCATTAGAATACCGGTCTTCGCCATCAGTAAATCGTCTGGCTGATGCACAAAACCAAGTTCTGCAATGAATATTGACATGGTAAAACCAATACCTCCCATTAAGGCGACACCAATAATATGTTTAAAATTCAAACCTTGAGGTAATGTTGTAAAACCAAGCTTCACTGCGAGCCAAGCAAAACCGGCAATACCTATTAACTTTCCTAAAACAAGCCCTCCTGTGATCCCCATCGCAACGGGATGTGTGACGACCGTACTAATTGAAGACCAATCAATGACGATGCCAGCGTTCGCCAAGGCAAAAACAGGAATAATAATATACGCTGAAGGAAGATGCATTTTACGCTCTAAGGCTTGCGCAGGTGCTTGCACCAATTCAACACCCTCACCTAATGCTCTTACACGAGAACGTAGTTCATCATTTATAAGAATATTCCCTTCCCGTTGGTAGGCAAGTTTAATCTTTGTGATCATTTCATTGATATGTGACAAAAATCGTTCTGGATCATATTTAGGGCGCATTGGAATCGTAAAGGCAAGAAAGATCCCCGCAAGAGTAGCATGCACACCACTCTTTAGCATTGCTATCCAAAGTATTACACCAAAAATAATATAAGGTAATGTACGGCGTATCCCACCTAAATTAAGTGCCAGCAACAAACCTAATGTAACAACCACAATAATTAATGCCGGGATACTAATTGTTTCTGTATAAAACAAAGCAATAACAAGTACCGCGCCTAAGTCATCAACAATGGCAAGTGCAACAAGAAAAGTTAATAAATTCTTAGGAATTCGGTTGCCAAGTAATGCCAACGTTCCTAATGCAAAGGCGATATCCGTTGCCATGGGGATCCCCCAGCCTTTTAAAGTATCGCCATCTGGATTGATCGCAATATAGATAAGCACAGGAACAATCATGCCACCAATTGCGGCAATAATTGGGAATATAGCTTGTTTAGGATCAGCAAGTTCACCAACTAGAATTTCACGTTTCAGTTCTAAACCAATCACAAAGAAAAATAATGCCATTAAGCCATCGTTAATCCAGTGATGAACTGATTTTGATAATTGAAAATAGGGTAAACCAATGGTGAAATTGGTCTGCAAAAATGCATGATATAGATCATGCCAGTCGCTATTGGCTATATAAAGTGCCAACACCGCACAAAGCATTAGCAATACACCACTGGTAGTCTGACGATGAATAAACTCATCGAGTGGTGTTAACACACGATCAAAGGCTTTTTCCCACGGGGCAATAAATTCTTTCTTAGTTGGTAACTTCATTTTTTAGCTTTATATTGAATAAACGTAGGCTAAAAATACCATGCCAGTTCTAATTGTACAAAATCATCTTGCCTGAAGCTGGACAAGAAATTTCGTTTGTCAATATTTGAAAAGAATCTGGCTTCAAGGTTAATTTTCCAATCATCGCCAAGACGCCGACTTGCCTCAACGCTCATTATTCGTGATGAATCATCAATATCTACAATCACACCCGCGAGTAATTCGCTGCTGGCTTCATCGTTTAACGCTAATCTAGCTCCCAAGAAAACGTCATTTTCAAAAGCGGTGGTTGCTAAGGAATCACGGGAATCATACAAATACTCAGCAATCAATCCTAAATCTGCCCCCGAGTCTGTTACACCATATAAAGTATATTCAAAGCCACCGGTTGCTGCCGCGTAGCGATCACCAAAACCACTACGACTAATTAACTCTAACTTCCATAACCAGTCATCTTTCGTAGCTTGTAAATCTAATGCGGTTTGATCAATGGTATCGTAGATTGGAATTAAGACTGTACGACCTTGATCAATCGCTGCCCTGAAACGCGGTTCACGTGATGTCCCTGAAAAATGTGATAAGCCAATATCCCAGTCGCCAATACTATTTGACCAACGAATAGCTGCATCAATATTATCCCGCCCTCGAGAAGAGCCATACTCAGCCTGATTAACTGCTACGGCAGCAGATGTTCGTAACCGCCCTACACGAGAAGGAAATGTTCGCTCCCGAAAACCGGGAAGAATAAAAATATCAACATCACCCCAGTCTCTAATTAAGCTAAGCTTAAGCATGGTCTGGCCGAGTTTTTCTTCAAAATCGATACTTTCCACTAAATCCGTTTGGTTAATAATATCAACTAGATGCTGTGATTCAGTCACACCCCAAAATACTTTACCGATGCCTACTGTTAATTCCCAGTTTTCATGAACCGTTGTCCAGTTAAGTTCACGAACATCAAAATGACTACGCTGACTATCTCTACCATCAATACGTAAAAATGGCGTAAAACGGAATGACTGCTTACCATTATCCCACTCGCGATAATATTCAGCTTGAGCAGAAAATGAGGTCGTGTCTCCTTGTTGTTCTGAATCTAATGGTGAATTAAGAAATTTTCGCCATTCAGTGGCAACATAACCCGACCATTCGCCTTCATCGGCATGCAATAATGGTGACGTAATAAAAACGACTAAACTTAAAAATATTCGCAAACGCATTAGAAAAATTCTATCGGGCTCGCTTTAAACTATTTCGATCGAAATCACGTTTAGTTAAACCGTTCTTGAATTTGTAATTTTTCCACGTTAACAGTGTCGTCTTTCCTGTTTGGTGGTTTTCCATGAACATTTCATCAGCCCGCCAATATTTTCCAAGATATTGTTGATAACCTTTGTAAGTTAATGTCTTTAATAAGGCGTTCTTACGATCATAGTAAACTATTTTGTAAGGACGATATTCTTTCTTATCTATCCACACAACTTGTCTGGTGTAACCTGATAGCTCATCAACAGGATAACGTTCAATAACAAAACAATTAGAATCACCACAAACGTCATCTTTAATGTATTTATATTTATATTTCTCTACCTCTTGAGAAGAAATATCTTCATAAGCAAATTCACTTCCCATGAAAGATCCTGATTTATTCCGTGAAGATATCCGTTTTACCCGTTTTAATGCGGGCAAGTACAACCATTGATCGTCTGAACCTGTTTTATGTGTATACGATAGAAATGCGGTGCCTTTTACATCACGGGGGCGATCAAAAATAGACATACTCTTGTCACCATCTCCGTCAACCTCAAGTGTGCGTAAACGAATATAGCGGGTACTTTCCTGTCCGTGTCTATTTTTTAACAACATGATTAAATCTGCTTTTGAGTCACCAAAGCCCGTATCGCGTTTATCTGCTTGCTTCGCTATTTCCAAGCCTTGTTCTTCTGCTGTCAGTGCAAATAATGATGTTGAACTAAATAAACCGACTAATAGTAATAATTTAACTAGCTTCATGATCTGCTCCCTCAATTCTCATGAGTAGGGGTGGTAAGAGTAAAAAATCTGCCAATAATGCAACGGAAATAGTGATCGCCGTCAACTGCCCCATGCCTGCATTTAATTCAAATGCGGATAAAGATAAAACAAGGAACCCAGCAACTAACGCGATGGAGGTAATAAACAATGCCATGCCGACATTTGCAAACGCATAACGTACCGCATCTTCACTGCTCATGTTCTTCTCTCGTCGAGCCCGAGTATACTTACTTAGAAAATGCACCGTATCATCAACAATAATACCCAACGTCATACTGGTTACAATAGATAATGCCAGCCCTACTTGACCAACAAATATCCCCCATATCCCAAATGCCATCGCGGCAGGTATGAGGTTTGGTAACATACTCAATAAGCCAATTTTAACTGATTTTAAAGCGATAATAAGTATTAATGAAATTAAAACTAACGCCACCGTCGTGCCTAGTAGCATACTGCGGATATTTCTTTCACCAATATGCGCAAACATAATTGATGAGCTTGCGCCTTGTACTTGCATGTTTTTAGGTAAATTCTGTTTCATCCATTGTTGAGCGCGTTTTTCTATATCCAATAAATCATTAGAAGAAACACTTTCCAGTGTCACAACTAATCGTGTCGCTGACTTATCAACATTAATCTGATTATTCAAATCCAGTCCAAATGGCAATGAAAACTCATACAATAATAAATATTGCGCTGCCAAATCACGTACTTCGGGTAATTTGTACCATGCAGCAGAATCTCCATGCATATTTTTATTTAAACGTCTCATTGTGTCCGTTAATACATTCACGTGTAACACGCTGGTCTGTTGTCGATACCAATCTGCAAGCTTCTCAAGCGATTTCAAATACTCAGGTTCTGCAATACCCCCACTGTCACTAGCTGGTATCGAATATTCAATTAAATAAATCCCCGTCAGATGACTGGTAGCAAAGTCCGTGTCTTGCCTAAATTGAACTGATTCATCAAAATATTTAACAAACTCATCATTAAGCTCATTGCTTGGAACAAATGAAACTAACGCTATAACAAGCACCGTCATGGCAATAATTAGCTTTCGTTGATATTTGATAACGAATTCCGCAAATGCCGCCATGAAATTAAATGAGCGCACATTATTTTTCACCTTGATAGGCAACATAGTAATAATTGACGGCAGCAATGTAACGGAAAGTACAAAGGCAACCAGCACACCCATTGCAACAATGTTGCCTAAATCTCTAAAAGGAGGTGCGTCACTAAAATTCATGGAAAGAAAACCAAGTGCGGTTGTGACTGCGGTTAAAAAGACCGGTTGGAAGTTAATGCGCAAACTCTCACGCATAGCAGCAACCCTATCAAGACCACCTCGCATTTCTTGCAAGAAAGTCATCAATATGTGAACGCAATTGGCCACAACAATCGTCATAATAATAATCGGCGAGGTTGTTGTAGGCGGTGATAATTTAATCCCCACCCAACCTGTCAAGCCAATGGCTGTAATAATTGTTGCAATAATAACTAATAATGTCATCGCTGTGGCAGTCTTACTTTTAAGCAATAAAGCCAGCACAATGACCACCGCAAGAAACATAAGTGGCACAAGTGTTCTGATGTCTTTTTTACTCTGCGCTGAAAATTCATTATTCATGACAATCATACCTGTCATACGAATTTCCAGATCGGGATATTTAAGCCGAAATTTATCCGCGAGTTCATTCGCAAATTTAGAGGCCTTTGGCACTTCAAGGTGCTGTGCTTTACCTGGCAGCTGCATGGTGATATTAACACCTGTAACAGAAGCATCCTTGGAAATTAACCGATTGAGTAGCATTGGTTCAGATAAGGCGATATTTTTTCTAATTTCTAATTCTTTTTCTGTCAATGACAGCGGCTTAAGAACTAAATCTTCAACAAGCAGGTCATCTTTATTCGCACGGGTATATTGAAAATTAGTCACCGAATCAACTCGAATGGAATATGGGATCTGCCAACCTTGTTTAGTGATGTCTACAATGGCAGCAAGATTTTTATTTGTAAATACCTTGCCATTCTTAGGTGCAATAACAAATAGAATGTTATCGTTTTTTGTGTATGTATCTTGAAGTTCTTCGAATGCCTTTAATTGAGGGTTTTCTTCACTAAAAAATATTCTGTAATCACTCGTAAAGTATAATTTCTTTATCCCCGTTGCCGATGCAACAATACCTACGATAACAAGTAAAATAACTAACCAGCGATGCGCTAACATCCAGTCTATGTATTTATCTTTTAGTCGTTGCATCAACATACTCCTTGTATTTATTTTGTGACTCTAAGTCCATTTAAATAATCTAATAAGACATGCGTACAACTTGTTAGGGTTGCTTCTGATTTATTGTTTTTTGCTAAACCAATACTACCTTCAATGGTTGCAACGATAAATAACGCCACTTCATTAACATTAATATCTTCTTTTACTTGACCCTGCACTTGTCCACGCTTTAACGCATCTGATAGTGCATTTTGCCATATCGCGTATTGCTCATTAATGCGTTCTCGAAAACCCTCATCAATAGTTGACATCTCTTGAGACAAATTATTGAGTGGGCATCCATAATTAATCAATTCCTCACCATGATGCTGATAGGTTTCGTGGATAGAATGCTCAATCACATCGATAGGATCTCCCCCTTTCAATAATGGTTCTATCCAAAGATGCTGCATGTAACCGGCAAATAACTCATCAATGACGGCATAACCCAGTGCTAGTTTGCTTGGAAAGTGGTGGTACAATGCACCGCGCGTTAAGGTTGTATTGTCGAGAATTCGACTAATACTCGCAGCATGAAAGCCAAATTGATGAATTTCATCGCAGGCGGCTTCTAAAAGGTTTTGACGTGATTGGTCTGAATTTCGCTGCTTTAACATACCGGACAGTATGTTTGTTAACGTGCAGACTTGTCAATAAGTGTTTTTACATTAAAAATCATAGTGTTATAGATATAGCGATAAAGATTTAATTCATGGAACAACAATACAAAAGTGTTTTTCACCCCGAATTGCCGAATGATGAGCATCATTTACGCCATTGGGGGCGACTTTATGGCAGCAGTTCAGCGCTGATCATCGCGCAAGCAGCAGAACAGCATCAGGCGCCGATTGTTGTGGTGACGCGTGATACAATGGAATGTCTTCACTTAGAGCAAGCATTAAAGGTTTTTTCCCAAGATAAACTCGATATCCACTTGTTCCCGGACTGGGAAACATTACCTTATGACATGTTTTCACCGCACCAAGATATTATTTCTCAGCGATTAGAAACGCTGTACAAATTACCGGAAATAACACATGGCGTAGTTATTTTACCGGTTGAAACACTAATGCAACGCTTAATTCCGCGGGGCTATATCAATGCCAATAGCCTTATGCTTGAATGCGGCGAAACAATCAATATTGATTCGTTAAGAACAAAACTTGAACAAGCCGGCTACCTTTGTGTTCCTCAAGTTCAAGATCACGGTGACTTTGCTGTACGTGGCAATCTAATCGATCTTTATCCTATGGGCAGTCAACTCCCCTATCGTATTGATTTATTCGATGATGAAATAGACACCATTAGTTTCTTTGATCCTGACACACAACGTTCACTCGAAAAAATCAATGAGATTCGACTTCTTCCTGCGCGAGAATTCCCATTAGATGAAGAAAGTATTAACCGATTCAGACAGAATTTCAGAAGTACTTTTGATATTATCCCGAATGCCAGTCCCTTATATCGCGATATCAGTCAGGGAATTTCATCTGCGGGTGTTGAGTACTATATCCCGCTATTTTTTGAAGGCATGGCAAACTTATTTGATTATTTACCTAAAAATAGTTTAATTATTTCTGTCAATGAAACAGAAGATGCCGCTGCAAAATTTTACGATGAAGCCAATGAACGCTATGAACAAGGTCGCCATGATCTTGAACGTCCGTTGCTCGAACCCAATATGTTGTTTCTTGATAGTGAAACACTTGAAAAGAATATCAATCGTTTCAAACGCATTAAACTTCAACATTTCGAACTAGATTCAAATAGTCAGTCTGATAATTTTGCAACGTCTGCAAGCACCTCAATGGCGCTCAATGCGCGGGCACAAGAACCGGCTAAACTAATTAAAGATTTTATCACTAAGTTTGATGGGCGAATTCTTATCGCTGCGGAGTCACCAGGACGACGCGAATTTATTCTCGATACCTTACGAGAATATGCTATTCACCCAACCACGATTGAAAGCTGGCATCACTTTATTTCTGGTGACACCCGCCTTGCTATTACTGTTGCTCCGTTAGAACAAGGTTTACTATTAGAAGATCCACGTCTTGCGGTGATCTGCGAAGCACAAATTTTTGGTGAACAAGTACGCCAAACACGACGCCGCAGAAAGTCCAGTCAGGACAGCGATGCCGTTATACGCAACCTCACTGAATTAAATATTGGTGCACCGGTTGTGCATGAACATCATGGTGTCGGACGTTACCTTGGCTTACAAATGCTGGATGTCGGTAATATTCGACAGGAATTTCTCACCCTTGAATATGCGCGTAATGATAAACTATACGTACCAGTTGCCTCCTTGCAGCTTATTAGCCGTTATACCGGCAGTTCCCCCGATACGGCTCCCTTACACAAGTTGGGCTCAGAAGTTTGGTCTAAAGCCAAAAAACGTGCCAGCGAAAAAGCACGCGATGTTGCCGCAGAATTACTTGATATTTATGCTCGCCGTGCTGCAAGAAAAGGCTTTGCCTACCCAGCCCCCGATGAACTTTATAATTCATTTGCTGCTAGTTTTCCCTTTGAAGAAACACCTGATCAAGAAACTGCCATTGACGATGTCATTCATGACATGACACGTGATCAACCAATGGATCGGCTTATTTGTGGTGATGTTGGTTTCGGCAAAACCGAAGTCGCCATGCGCGCTGCCTTTCTCGCAACACAGGCCACCAAACAAGTTGCAGTACTCGTACCTACAACACTGCTAGCACAACAACATTACGAAAATTTTAGAGATAGATTTGCAGACTGGCCCGTTCGCATTGAGGTTTTGTCACGCTTTCAATCAGGTAAAGCGCTTGATAAAACTATTGGCGATCTTGCCAATGGTAAAGTCGATATTGTTATTGGCACACATAAATTAATTCAAAGTGATATCAAATTCGATAATCTTGGTCTTGTTATTATTGACGAAGAACATCGCTT
Organism: uncultured Granulosicoccaceae bacterium; assembly: GCA_964542925.1. Taxonomy (GTDB): domain Bacteria; phylum Pseudomonadota; class Gammaproteobacteria; order AKS1; family AKS1; genus Sulfuriflexus. The sequence goes on from CAZIWG010000029.1 coordinate 13,184, forward strand.
CGGTGTGCGCCAAAAAGATCGCTTTAAATCGTTGCGCTCTGAAGTTGATGTACTCACTCTCACCGCAACACCTATTCCTCGCACCTTAAATATGGCGCTGTCACAAATACGTGACATGTCGATCATTGCAACACCGCCGGCTAACCGACTATCAATAAAAACCTTTGTTCGTGAATGGGATGATGGTCTATTACGTGAAGCCTTTATTCGTGAAATAAAACGTGGCGGTCAAATTTACTTCCTGCATAACGAAGTGAAAAATATCGAACGTATGCAACAACAACTTCAAGAACTTGTTCCTGAAGCCAATATTCGCATTGCTCATGGGCAAATGCGTGAACGAGACCTGGAACATGTGATGCTGGATTTCTATCATCAACGTTTTAATGTATTGCTATGCACCACTATTATTGAAACCGGTATTGATGTGCCGAGTGCTAACACCATTATTATGAACCGTGCTGATCGATTTGGCCTTGCACAGCTATATCAATTACGCGGACGTGTTGGACGCTCTCATCATCGTGCCTATGCTTATCTCATTCGCCCTGAGCGCAGAAGTTTAAGTGCTGATGCGATTAAACGATTAGAAGCCATTGAGTCATTAGAAGATTTAGGTACTGGCTTTATGCTGGCGACCCATGATCTTGAAATACGCGGTGCCGGCGAATTGCTCGGTGATGGACAAAGTGGCCAAATACATGAAATCGGTTTCAGTATGTACACCGAGTTACTTGAACGTGCTGTTAAAGCGCTGCGTGAAGGGAAACAACCTAATCTCGACAAACCATTGCATAGCGGAACCGAAATCAACCTACATATGCCTGCATTAATCCCCGATGACTACCTTGGTGACGTACATTTACGGCTTATTATGTATAAACGTATTGCCAATGCCGCAGATTCTGATGAATTACGTGAATTACAGGTAGAAATGATTGATCGATTTGGCTTATTACCCGATGCGATTAAAACCTTATTCCGTGTGACCGAACTGAAACTACTTGCAACGCCCATGGGTATCGCTAAAATCGATGCCAGTGTTGATGGAGCAAGAATTGTATTCGATGATGCACCTAATATAGACACCACTGAACTTATTAAACTTATTCAGACTCAAAGTAGACGCTATCAATTCGATGGAAAGAAAACCCTAAGAATTACCGATTTGCTACCCGATGATAACCGTGCTGATTCTCTTGAGAAAGTTATGAGTACCCTGAGCATCCGTGATGCGGCATAATAGAACTATGATGATAATCAACCGACTCCTAAAAACTATTATTTTTATTAGTGTACTTGTTATTAGCACGAGTGGTTCTGCTGCAGATAAACCTAAAACAGAGACTTGGTATCAAATTGAAGTGCTGGTCTACGAACCTGTAGAACAACGTATTGCTGGTGAAACATGGCCGGCTAACGTTAATATCGACATCCCCGAAACAGCCATCGAACTAACACCGATTAATAATTCAGACATACGCAAGACCGAGCCTGTCAATGCTTTTGAAAAACTTGCTCCCGAGACGCTTAATTTAGCAGAAACAGCCAACAAGCTTATTGCTTCTCAACGTTACCGCATTATTACTCTTCAAGGATGGCAGCAACCGGTTAAGCAACGTCATGAAGCTGAATCAGTACACCTCACTGACAAAAAAATAGAGCTTACCCAAGATGAAAGTACAACCATTACAATCGATAACGGTGAAATTATACTTAACCCTCCGCAAGCAACAAACTCCGACGCAATCGAAATAATACCTTTGGCTGAAACAATCACTGAAGAAGTTCCAGCGCGCATTGATGGCACAGTGACTGTTAGTTTGTCCCGATATTTACACATGGCACTTAAACTACGCTATTACAATCCTGATGTTTATCTATCTGAACAAATCGCCTTACAGAAACCCGATGAAGTATTGATTAATACGTTTTTGATGAAACAATCTAGAAGAATGCGCAGTAAAGAAGTGCATGTATTCGATCATCCTTACTTCGGTGTCATCGCAACCATTACACCGATCGAACGTATCATACCAAAGGCTAATAACGCCACACTGAATAAAAAGCCGACTTTATAATTGTTCGCAGCTAGGCAAGATCATTTCTAATAACTTCTCAATCTTTTGCATACCACTCAATAAATTTAATTCAATTTCATCCAGTGTAATTTCACCATCGCCACGCCCTGCTGCTCTATTCGCAATCACTGCACAGGACGCATAGCAAAGATCTAACTCCCTTGCTAAAGCAGCTTCAGGCATACCTGTCATTCCTATAATATCAGCGCCATCTCGCTCAAGACGATCAACTTCTGCTGCAGTTTCAAGTCGAGGTCCTTGCGTTACCGCATACGTCCCTTTGTTACTGATATTTATGCCGGCACTATTACCAGCGTTAATCGCTAACTGACGCATCGACTCACAATACGGCCAAGTAAAATCTATATGTTTAACTGGGCCATCGCTTTTATCAAAGAAGGTATTATGACGTGACCAAGTGTAATCAATAATTTGATCTGGAATAACAATCGCACCGGGTACTAGATCTTCACGAATACCGCCTACCGCCGCAATCGCCAAAACATTTTCAATGCCAATTGATTTAAGAGCCCAGATATTAGCACGGTAATTCACATCATGAGGAGGAATGGTATGTCCATGACCATGCCGAGGCAAAAAGATAACTTCATGTCCACATAATTGGCCATGTGTAATCGGTCCAGAAGGCTCCCCGTAAGGGGTGCGTACCATTTCACGTTTAGTGATTTTTAATGCCTTGATCGACGCAAGACCTGTTCCACCAATAATTGCTATTTTTGTCATTATTTATTCCAATTCGGGTATAGCATAAATACCAGAGACATTTCTCAGATAACCTTTATAATCCATTCCACTGCCAAATACGTAACGGTTATCCACTTTCAAACCAACAAAATCAACATTTACCACGGTTTTCTTTTCACAGGACTTGTCTAGTAAAATCGCAGAGTAAATTTTCTTTGCGCCAGCCGCAACACAATCTTTAATTAAAGCTTCCAGTGTAAGCCCTTCATCAAATATATCATCAACAATTAAAATCACGCGATCTTGTAATGATTCTGTTGGGCGAGCAATCCAGTCTAATTCAGCACCATGTAATGCGCCCCGATAACGGGATGCATGAATGTAATCAACGGATAACGGGAAATTTAAACGTTCAAGTAATTTACCTGTAGTGATAATCCCACCAATCATCGTACATAGAATTAACGGCTTAGTTTCTTCAAGACACTGAGTTATTTCACTTGCCATTTTATCTAAAGCGGCATTGACTTCACTGTCCGTATAAAGACAGTCAGCAGAGGCTTGAATAGCTAATAATGATTCGCGACTTAGTTCATCAACCATACTATTTATCTTTCGGTGGCGTTACCAACGATACCACAACCTTGTCTTCAGGTTCATCAGTAAAACGTGGGCGCTTCCCGGTAGGTGCTATCTCATGTTCACGTGACGTAATGAGTACTAAACATTGACGAATATCATTAATCGTCACATCTGAAAGCGGGTGCTTCATACCTGGTTCTGTGGTGGTATCTTTAATAACATTCGTGATAACCATTTTAACTGCACGCAAGACTTTTAATTCCTTGTCTTGATCTGATTCATTACTCATGAGAACTCCAATAAAAATTTTTGGTCATTGCTGCTTTCAGTATTAACCTTTCTGTTCTGTCACATGGCAATCCAAGGGATCAGCCATGTGAAGTGTTGAGGTTGGGAATGCTATCTCAGCATTGTGTGACGCTATGATATCATTAATTTTCAATAAAATATCTTGCTTTACATCGTGATATTCCGTCCAAACTGTCGTTTTGGTAAAAGTATAGATAAAAAAGTCTAACGATGATGCCGCATAAGCATTAAAATTAACCATTAATGTTTGGCTTGCATCAATATCTGGGTGGTTCAGTAACATCTCTTTCACATCGGCAATAATTAATGCTAATTTATTAACATCATCATAGCGAATCCCAATAGTTTCTTTAATACGCCGGTGTGACATTCGTGAAGGATTTTCTAACGCTACATTGGCAAATACTGAGTTAGGTATATAAAGCGGTCGTTTATCAAAAGTGCGAATACGTGTCAGTCGCCAACCAATCGCTTCGACTGTACCTTCAATTTGTCTATCTGGAGAACGAATCCAATCTCCCACAGAAAAAGGCCGGTCCAGAAATATCATCAAGCCACCAAAGAAATTAGACAATAGATCCTTTGCTGCAAAACCAATTGCAATACCGCCGATACCACCAAATGCCAAGACACCAGAAATGCTATAGCCTAATGTTTGCATCGCAACCAACGAAGCTGTTATCAATACTGAGATGCGTAATAATCGACTTATCGCGTCAACAGTCGTTTGATCAATATCTTTACCTGCTTCGCGGCTAGATTTAACAATGTTTTGTTCGGCAGCTTTGATGAAACGAATAATAAACCACGTTAAAGATGCAATAACGCCAACATCTCTAAGCGGTGCAACTGCGCTGAAAATAACCGCATCGGAAACATCTTTGGCGATTTGTGCCGCAAACGATATTCCGACTATCCAAACAATTAGGCGTAATGGCCGGCGCAATGCTCTGAGTAAGGCATCATCCCAAGTGTTTTCAGTTTTCTCGAAACTCTTTTGAATCCGCGTCAAAATACGCATTAAAATAAAATTAGCCAACATAACCACAAAGACAACTATAAATATCTGGTAAATCCAGGCGTTGCCGCCACCAAAATCAGTGAGCTGTTGTAATAATTTTTCGAAATCCATCAATACACCTTATCTTTGTTAGCCTTGCTTATTTTAACATACTCTTAGAGTTCTAAATCGAGTGTTTCTTTTAGCCCGTAACTTTCAACGGCTTTAGCAGCTTGATGCCAATATTGAGAATCCCTCACAGGTGTTGAGCCCAATATATTTCTACCTTGTAATCGAAGCAGTCTGCTGTTTGAGGCAGGATTCACCTCAGGCTTCATGCCGTCAATGACCTTCACTGCTGAATCACGATCATTGCAAACCAGAAACATATCACAACCCGCTTGCATGCAGGCTTCCGCACGGTCAACGATATCTCCTAAACCTGCTGCGCCTTTCATCGATAGATCGTCACTAAAAATAGCTCCCTTAAAATCCAGTTCGCTACGTAAAACCTCTTTCAACCAATAGCCAGAAAAACCAGCCGGTTGTTCATGACATTGTGAATAAATAATATGTGCAATCATGATCGCTGGTATTCCAAAATGAATCATTCGTTCAAAGGCGAGCATATCCTCATTACGTATATCATTATAACTACGCTCATCAATACTAATCGTTTCATGAGAATCAGCAGCAATGGCACCATGGCCAGGAAAATGTTTGCCAACAGCAGCCATGCCCGCTTGTTCCATACCTCGCATATAACAATGCGCCAAATCGGCAACCACCTCCGGACTACGATGGAAGGCACGATCTCCAATTACACTGCTTACTGAAAAATCTAAATCAAGCACGGGCGCAAAACTTAAATCCGCACCCACTTCACGCAACTCCGCTGCATTAATCCAACCTGTTTGTTCCGCTAATTGACGCGCCAGTTTTCTATCTTTGTTAAAGATAATCCCTAAATCTGCAACCGGTGGCAGTCGAGTAAAACCATTCTGAAAACGTTGTACACGCCCGCCCTCTTGATCAACAGCAACCAGCAATGGCGTTTTACGCAAGCTGTGTATCTCACTAATTAAAGAAGTGACTTGTTTTGGTGACTCGTAATTACGTGAAAATAGAATAACCCCGCCCACGAGCGGGTGATTCAACACTTCACGATCTTCACTGTTTAAGGATAAACCCGCCACATCCAACATTAAGGGGCCTAATGACATAGTCCTAATTCCTGAATAAACTTAACTTCTTACATCAAGTCGATCACGTAACTGATCGCCAATTAAATTAATCGCCATCACAACACTAAATAAGGCTAATGCCGGTATCATAACAAGATGTGGCGCAACAAGCAGGTAGCGCGCACCATCTCTGATCATACTCCCCCATGATGCCGACGGTGCTTGAACACCCAGTCCCAAAAAGGACAAACCCGCTTCAGCAATAATAAGCCCTGCCACCGCAAAGGTCGCTTCAATGATTAAAGGTGCGGCAACCAATGGCAATAAGTGCCAAATAATTATTTTATAATCACTGGTGCCTAATGCACGTGCCGCTACCACATGATCACGGTTCTTTAAGAGTAAGGTCTGAGCTCGTGCCAGCCGCGCAAAACCAACCCAGCCCACAATACTGAGTGCCAACACCACATTACCAACACCTGGTCCAAGTAAACCTGCCAAGGCAATGGCTAACAAAATACCAGGGAAGGCAAGAAATACATCGGTGATCCGCATAACTAATTGATCTATCCAGCCTCCCCACCATGCGCTGCAAATACCAATGCTTGTACCAACTATCAAGGTGGCAAACATCACCGAAAATGCGACAAATAAAGAAACCTGAGCCCCGACCAATAAACGGTCACTTACTGAACGCCCCAGGTCATCTTCACCTAACCAACTTACTTCTCCAGGCACACCCAATATATGACTTAGATCGATGTCGTTAGGGCTTAAAGAAAATAATGGCTGGAATAAGACCACCATGATCCAGAATAGAAAAATAACAAAGGGGGAATAGCGCAATAGTTTCATCATGCTGCACACCGAATACGCGGATCAATGTATTGATATAGAATATCAGTCAACATATTCACGCCGACATAAACTGCACTAATAAAAAGAATACAGCCTTGCAACAAAGGATAGTCACGACGCTGAATTGCCTCGATGGTTAAACGCCCTATGCCGGGCCAATCAAAAACAGTTTCCGTTATTACCGCACCCGCTAATAAACCACCTAACTGCAGACCCAACAAAGTAATCATCGGCAACATGGCATTACGAAGCGCATGATGAAACATAACACGCAAAGGTGACAATCCTCGCGCCCGTGCGCTACGAATATAATCTTCACTCAGTACCTCAAGTAAACTACTTCGCAGCATTCTTGCCAGAATTGCTGCCATCACCGTACCTAAGGTGATAGCGGGTAATACTAACGACAACAAACCACTGCGACCACTAACCGGCAGCCAACCTAACCACAATGAAAAAATCAACACCAATACTGGACCAAAAACAAAATTAGGAATGGCAATGCCAAGCAACATAAAGCTGCTGGTTGCCATGTCCCAAAATTTACCTTTATACATCGCTGACCAAATACCCAGCGGTATTGCTAGGGCGATACCAACAAAAATTGCCGCAAACGATAATTCTGCCGATGCAGGAAGGCGTTGCACTATTAAGTCTGTCACTGGCTGGCGACTATATAAAGACAAACCCAAATCGCCCTTCAATAAACCCGACATGTAACTAAACCACTGCGTCATGATAGGTTGATTCAAGCCTAATGCTTCACGCAGTGCTTCACGATCAGACAGTCTCGCCGTCTCACCTAAAATAACTTCAACCGGATCGCCAGGAATAAGATGAATAAAGAGAAATACAATTATGCTGACACCTAGCATGACCGCCAATGCAGAAAATAGTCGTAGCAAAACTAAATGCATACTTATTCCTTAATAAGAACTTTTGTGCCAACCGATACTAATTCAAACAACGTCAATACATCTTGGTTCGTCATACGCACACAACCATGTGATGCGGGTTTTCCCATTTCTGTTCCGTCTGGACAACCATGAATATAAATAAAACGACGCATCGTATCGACATCACCTAATCGGTTAATGCCCCTCTCGCAACCACTCAACCAAAGAATACGCGTTAAGATCCAGTCTCGATCAGGATATTGTTGCCCAAGTGCGGTTGTAAATAGTTCACCTGTCGTTCTTCTTCCAACAAACACTGTATTCAATGCACAAGCTTTGCCTATTTTAGCGCGGATAATGTGTGTGCCTCGTGGGGTGCATTCACTGCCCTGCTGTTCGCCCACACCCTTCGCCGCCGTCGAAATAGAAGCACTAAAGATCACATCATCATTATCAACGAATACTAATTTCTGCTGCGAAACAGTAATGATGACCTGTTGTTTTTTCATGGCTCAACCTCGTTAAGCGGGTTCACTAAGCGTACTTTTTTCAACGCATCATAATTTCCATTTAACGATAACGAATAGTACTTAATTCGTTTCGATGTCACGGCAATATTATCTTCAAACCATAATGGAATATAGGGTAAGTCGTCTAGCAAAATACGCTGAATAATGTCGATAATTTGAGGTAGTGTCGGTGTCACTGTTGAGGCTGAAAATACTGTATCTAATAATTTATCTACTTGCGGATTATTATAGCGACCACGGTTAGCACCTTTAGGCGGTACTGATTGACTATGAAAAACGGTTTGATAGATGTCAGGGGAGTTTATTCCCACCCATGACAAACTATACATTTGGAAATTACCCGACTTTATATCTCCATAAAATGTTCCCCAATCATAGCTACGAATTTCTAAATCGATACCAACGTCTGCTAATTGCTTTTGAATTACTGTGGCAATGCGTAAGCGCAGCGGATCGGTGGTAGTTTTGTAAATAATATGTGGGCGATGCTTATTATCATAACCCGCTTGTTTCAATAACTGTCTGGCTTGATCGGGTTGATAAGAAAACCCAAGCATCTTAGTCTTTCTTGCCCAGTGCTGTAATGGCAATAAAGAATGACTCAGTCTTGCCCGCCCACCTAACAAACTATTTATTAATTTCTGACGGTCAACGGCTAATGAGATTGCTTGCCTTATTGTTTTTTTCGATGTTATCGGATCATTCATATTAAAACCAATATAACTAAACGTTGAACCCAGTCTTGATTGAACCAACACTTCTTTTTTATTTTGTAAAAACTCAATCAATTCTGGTTGCAAATCATTTTGAATAATGTCCAATTCACCACGCAACAACTTAAGCACACGAATAGAGGGATCTTTAACGTGTAAAAAAGTCAGCTTTTGCTTGTCTGCTCGCCGTTGCAGGGTAATCGCAGACATTGATTCTGTATTAACCCATTGAAAAAACCCGTTACCTACTGTTGAAGCATCTTTATCAGGGATACCAATACTCAATCGAGCTGGAAATAAAATATCATTTCGTGTTAAATAAAAATCTATTCTACGATCATTTAATATCTGAATTTTTTCTATATGAGAAAGATCGCCTAAATGAGGCGATGCATTTTTTCTATTTAGAATATATTGGTAACAAGCCTTCACATCCTGTGTTGTTAGTGTTTCGCCATTATGAAAAAGCGCATTGTCTGCCTTTAAGGTAAAACGATAATGTCTTGGTGATAGCGTCTGCCATGTTGCTAAACCAGCGACCGTATTTAACTGCTCATCCACATCAACCAGTGATTGATACACCAATCGGTTAATCCTTTCAGCACTTGCATCGGTTGCCATACGCGGATCAATCGTTAAAGGAGCTGACTGTAAACCAAAACGAATCACGGAATGGTCAATCGCTTGCTCACACCCTGAAAGTGATACGACTAATATAAAGAGTATGACTTTAAACAAACTTTACCAATCCTTATACGGATGATTAATCAAACTAACATTGTAATATCGAGGGTCATCGGAAACTTCCTTGCCTAACCATGCAGGTTTCTCAAACGGCTCATCCTCTCGGCTTAATTCTATTTCAGCTACTACCAAGCCCGCGTTATCTCCCTCGAATACATCAATTTCCCATGTGTGTTCATCAATACTCACTTCATAACGACATTTTTCTATCAAAGGTTTTTCACAAAGTGTTGTTAACATAATCTCAGCATCGTCACGATCAATTTCATACTCATATTCTTGCCGACGAATACTCAACTCGTAACTCTTTATATTCAAATAAGCATGTTGATTTTCAATTCGTACTCGAATAGAAGCTCGTGGTTGTTCTGTAGGGCCCGCAAAATAGCCCTGACGCATATAATTTGCATAGCCTGCTAACTTGCGCCAATGATCATTGACTAGCAGAAATTTACGTTCAATCTCAACGGCCATAATTTAATCCACCTACTATTATTTTCCGCTTATTGTCACCATGCAACCAATACTACCTTATATTATGAGTAGACTCAGCCTCGTACACGGTATAAATACGCTGAAACTTGCCTTACTCCACCCGCTCGCGCTACGCTAGTAAAAAATATTTAAAGCCTATGACTATGACCATTATTGATACTCTACTTGAACCGCGTTGGATCATCACCGTTAACGATGACAATGAGGTATTAGAAAATCATAGCCTCGCCATACACAATGGAGTCATCGTCGACATCCTTCCGACTCAACAAGCAAGCAAGCAATATCAAGCAAACAACACACTTCAACTTGAAGGACATGCGCTGTTACCCGGCTTTATCAATAGCCACACGCATGCTGCCATGAGTTTATATCGTGGTTTAGCCGATGACTTGCCGCTGATGGAATGGTTACAAGAACATATTTGGCCGGCTGAACAACAGCATACTAATCAGGAATTCGTTAAAGTCGGTACGCAACTCGCGATTGCAGAAATGTTACGCAGCGGAACAACTTGTTTCAACGACATGTATTTTTTTCCTGATGAAACAGCCAAGATCGCAACCGAAATAGGTATACGTGCCTGTGTCGGCTTAATCGTTATCGACTTTCCCACCGTGTGGGCAAATGATGCCGATGAATATATTCATAAAGGTCTGCAGTTACATGATCAACTTCGTCATCAATCATTGATTACTACGGCATTTGCCCCCCATGCACCCTATACTGTCTCTGACGCACCACTACAAAAAATTCTCACGCTCAGTGAAGAACTAGACATTCCTGTGCATATGCATATTCATGAAACCACCGATGAAGTCAATGATGCGATTAAAACTACGGGCAAACGTCCTTTACAACGATTAAGTGAACTCGGTGCGCTCAGCCCGCAACTCATAGCTGTGCATATGACCCAACTAGTGCAAAATGAAATTGATTCACTGGCAACACAAGGGGCTCATATTGTTCACTGTCCTGAATCAAATCAGAAACTCGCCAGTGGTCTATGCCCTGTTCAAGACTTACTCGATGCAGGCATTAACGTTGCGTTAGGCACAGATGGTGCCGCCAGCAATAATGATCTGGATATGCTCGGTGAAATGCGTTCGGCCGCGTTACTCGGCAAAATTACCAGCATGGATGCCCAAGCCGTTAACGCAACCACAGCACTTCGCATGGCAACCATCAATGGTGCCAAGGCATTGGGGATTGATGTGGTAACCGGTTCATTAGAAGTCGGTAAAGCCGCTGACATTTCAGCTATTCAGTTAAATAGCATTGAAACTCAACCCCTTTATGATCCTGTTTCACAGCTTGTTTACGCTGCGGGCCGAGAACAAATTACTCATGTGTGGGTGGCAGGAAAACATCTATTGAATAGCAGAAAACTAACCAGCATTGATGAAGTATCACTGTTAGCCGACGTTGCAACGTGGCAGATCCGTATCAATAATAGCTAGATTCACTCAATAACAGTAATAATGTCGTGAATAGGCTCCTAATCACCTGATTTCTGAGATTTCATGTAAAGACAAACATTCATCTCGCCTCAGGTTCATATATAATGGTTTCTATATTGATAACTGAGACAAGAAGACGCTATGTCGACTGAAATTACCATTGAACATAACCCATCACCGGCGAAACTTGATGTGATAGGTGTTTATGATTGGCCTATCTGGACTAAAGAAGTTTCCACTTTCCCATGGCATTATGACAAACAAGAAAAATGCTACATCGTTGAAGGTGACATCATTGTTACCCCGGATAATGGTGAACCGGTACATATTCAGGAAGGCGATTTTATCACCTTCCCTGCGGGGCTTTCCTGTACATGGGAAATACGCGAAGATGTCGAAAAACATTACGATTTTGGTTAAAAATTATGCAACACGCTAACGTTGATGCGGCAGAAGTCGCAAAATTTGAAAAATTGGCTCACCGCTGGTGGGATCCACAAAGTGAATTCAAGCCACTGCATGAAATCAATCCTTTACGACTCAGTTATATCGAACAACATGCAGGGTTAAAAGGTAAACGTATTGTTGATATCGGCTGCGGTGGCGGTATTCTCTCTGAAAGTATGGCTGCCAAAGGCGCTGACGTGCTGGGCATTGATATGGGTGAAACCCCTTTGTCTGTGGCGAAACTACACAAACTCGAATCTGGTGTTGAATTAGATTATCGACAATGCACAGCTGAAGAACTCGCCGCAGAAATGCCTCACAGTTTTGACGTGGTCACATGCATGGAAATGCTTGAACACGTTCCTGATCCTGCATCGGTGATTAAAGCCTGTGCAACCTTAGTAAAACCAGGCGGTAAGGTCTTTTTCTCAACCATTAACCGTAATATGAAAGCCTATTTATTTGCCATTGTTGGTGCCGAGTATGTCTTACAAATGCTTCCCAAGGGCACACATGATTATGCCAAGTTCATACGGCCTTCAGAAATGGAGTCATGGGCTCGTGAAGCAGGCTTACAATTCTCCAATATGGTGGGTATGAGCTATAACCCCTTAAGCAAAAACTATTCTTTAGGTAATGATGTCAATGTTAACTACATTGTTTGTTGTAACACCGACGACACTGAGTGAATAATATTAACAAGCAATTACGTTCGGTTTTATTTGATCTTGATGGCACGCTGCTCGACACTGCTCCCGATCTTGCTGCCGCACTCAACCATGTTCTTGTCAGCAATCAACACCAAGCGCTGCCTTTTGAAACCATTCGTCCTTGGGCCTCCCATGGTGGCCTAGTCCTTATAAAAAACGGCTTTAATATTGAACCAGATGCCCCTGAATTTGATGATTTACGCCAACAACTGCTTGATTACTACCGGCATCACCTGAGCGTTAAAACGACCCTTTTCGCAGGAATGAATGAAGTCCTCCTAAAATTAGAGAATGCCGGCATTAAATGGGGCATTGTCACCAACAAACCCGCTTGGCTGACCGAACCGCTACTTAATGAGCTTAACCTCACCGAACGTTGTCATTGTATTATAAGTGGCGATAGCTTAAGTGAAAGAAAACCACATCCATTACCACTACAACATGCCTGTGAATTAATGGACTGCCATGTCACTGAGAGCCTCTATATTGGTGATGCGCAGCGTGATATTGAAGCAGGTATCAATGCCAATATGCCCACATTAGTCGCCCTATTTGGCTATATTAGTGATTTAGACTATCCTGAGAAATGGGGGGCTGATGCCATGGTTAAATTGCCCTCTGAAATACTAAGCTGGATTTGTGATCACTACGAATGTGGTGAGCTTAACTTATCAATAAAAACTTAAATAAGAAAAGTGACTGACAAACAAATCATGCCATCAGCCGAAGAACAACTTCAACAAAAACTCACAAAGCTTAAAGAAGTTTTTGTTAAGCAATTACCTGAAAAAATTGAATCTCTGCAGATGCACTGGGATTCAATCGCAAAACAGCACTGGTCAAACGACACAACCCAAGCATTTCATCTGATCGTTCATAGTTTGATAGGAACAGCAGGTACCTTCGGCTTTACCGACATATCAAATAAAGCTTGCCAGCTTGAAACACATATTAAAACTATCAGCAGTGAACAGCTCCCCCCAACAGAAGAAAATATGAATGTCATCGAACATGCGTTTTCTTCACTTTGCGCTGAAATGTTAAACGATAATAAATCGGTTGATGTTGTAGACTCATTAAGCAGTGCCTTATCACCTTGCCATGGCAAAAGTATTAAGGTACTTATTGTTGATGATGACACTGTATTAGCCAATATTACCGCTGATCACTTGCGTTTTCATGGCTTCATTGTAGAGACACTATTTCATCCTGCAACACTTTTTGAAGTAGTTAATAAATTCAAACCCTCTATTATATTAATGGACATGGTTTTTGATGAAGGTGAACTTGCCGGTGCTGCAGCGATAGAAGTTCTACGTGATCGAGGTAACACAACGCCAGTCATTTTTATTTCTGTCAATCAAGATATATCCTCACGCCTTTATGCAATCAGAACTGGTGCCTATTCTTACGTGACTAAACCGCTCGAGCTTGAACTTCTTATTTCCAACATCAAGATGGCGTGCAATGTAAAACCAGATCTCCCCTATCGTGTTCTTATTGTAGATGATGATAAAGAATTATTAAATCTTCATACAAGCATTCTCACCAATGATGACATGCTAGTTCGCTCACTCAACATTCCAATGCAAACATTAGATGCTGTCAATGAATTCAAACCCGAACTTATTTTATTAGATATGCACATGCAAGAATGCTCTGGTCTTGAACTCGCTATGATAATCCGACAAAGCAGTCGCTATGACGATATACCCATTGTTTTTTTATCTTCTGAAGAAGATATAAGCATCCGTATGATGGCAATAAAATGTGGCAGTGATGACTTTATATCTAAACCTGTTAATCCTGATTACTTAGCAAAAACAATTCAAACAAGAATAGAAAAATCTCGAAATTTCATACAATCAAGAAGTATTAATAAGAACACCATTAGCAAAATAACCGCCGCAAAGAAGTTAGCTGAACGTGCCAATAAAACAAAATCTGAATTTATTTCTAAAATGAGTCATGAGTTAAGAACCCCACTCAATACTATCCTTGGATACACACAGCTATTAGAAATAGACCATGAAAAGAATCTAAGTGAAGCTCAAAAAAATAACATCCAGCATATACTCTCTTCTGGTTGGCATTTATTAGATCTTATTAATGATGTATTAGATATTTCAAAAATTGAAATTGGTCATTTATCTCTAGCAAATACCGAAACCAATATTAATACAATAATCAAAAACACTATCGGGCTTTGCGAAACAGATTCAAATAAGAAAAACATTACTATTTCATATAGCAATACTTCGAAGCAAAATATTTCCGTTTATGCTGATGCCACACGGTTAAAACAAGTGTTAGTTAACATAATATCTAACGCCATTAAATACAATATCGAAAATGGTACAATTGATATCGAGGTCTATACAGAAAACAATAATACCTGCAAGGTAAGTGTTACAGATAGCGGCCGCGGGCTTCCTGAAGACAAAATTGAACAATTATTCAAGCCTTTTAACCGTCTTGGGCTTGAAGATACAAACATAGAAGGAAATGGCATTGGTCTTGCTCTGAGTTCACAGTTAATTGCTCTTATGAATGGTGAAATAGGTGCGCACAACAATAAAGGCAGCGGCGCTTGCTTCTGGTTTACCTTAAATCAATATACGCAACCTGAAAATTTTCAGCCTAATGTAAACCTGGTTATTAAAGTGCTTTATGTAGAAGATAGTGATATGGACTTTGAGTTAGTTAGTAAATCACTTGCAGCTCAAAACAATATTGAACTTTTCACAGCAAGAGATGCTGAATCTGCGCTAAATATCGCCCATAAAATTTTGCCCGACGTCATTTTACTTGATATTGAGTTAAGCAGCATGGATGGCGCAACGATGTTAAATGCTTTAAGAACAAATAAAAATTTAAAACAAGTTCCTATCTTTGCCCTCTCATCCAATGATATACCTTACGACCAACAAGCAATCGGTGATAATTTATTCTACCAGTATTTCAGCAAACCATATAATATAAATAAACTGATTAAATCCATCGGTGATATTTTAGAGAAAGAACAATCTAGCGTAAATACAGCTAGTTAATAATCATATGGATACCACAACACTTATCATATTAACTATTGTTGCATTCGTTAGTGCTATTATCGGCTATGGTCTTGCGTACATCCGTAACGAGAAAAAACTATCTGATTTGCGTGATCAAGCAACCGAACTAAAAACCACTCTTGAGCATGAGCGAATGCAACATCAAGAAAAACAAAAATCACTCGAAAAAGATCGTGAAAATCTTAATGAATCTTTTGCTGCCCTTGCTAGCAAAGCGCTTAAACATAACAGCGACGAGTTTCTTAAGCTTGCTGAGCAAAACCTGAAACAATTCCAGATATCTGCCAACTCAGAACTCGATAAAAAACAACAATCTTTCACCGAACTTGTTAAACCTATTCGCGAAGCACTCGATAAAACCGAAAAACAAGTACGCGAAATAGAAAAAGAACGTAAAGAAGCCTATGGCTCACTAAAACAACACCTAGAGCTCATGTCACGTGATCAAGCTCAATTGCAATCAGAGACGCGTAATCTGGTACAAGCGCTACGTCGACCAGAAGTACGCGGACAATGGGGGGAAATGACCCTAAAACGTCTCGCAGAATTAGCCGGTATGGTTCAACACTGTGA
>CAZIWG010000030.1:0-28738 GCA_964542925.1 uncultured Granulosicoccaceae bacterium
GATTCTTTTCTGGCTTTCATCGCTTGTTATTTTCTTATAAATAAGCAGAGTCAATTTACACCTGATGCAATGATCATGTTCGGTGGATGTGACGCCTAACCATATTCGTATTCGTAAGCGTTTATTGAAAGAACATGAACGTAAGCGTGACAAGCGTACTGCCTGATTTCGTTATCAGGTAAAAAGAAGCCGACATTTTTGTGTCGGCTTTTTTGTTGCCAAATATTTCGTCAGCTATTATTCGTCATTGCGAGGTACGAAGCAATCTTTTTAATTAGTCACTGAGCTGAGAGATTGCCATGTCACTTCGTTTCTCGCAATGACAAATTTATTTGTTCGCGTGAATCATTCTTCCATTAACGGGTTGAACAGGGCGAACACTTTTAGCAAAGATGCCAGTGAAGCCAGCCACTTGTTCGGCTGATACTTCAACAGGTGTTTGCATGACCATCCAGTTAACGCCTTCGCTACAGGGTGGGGTAGTGAGTGAGCCACTGTAGTTGAAGTAAGTTTGTGTGGCAGGTAAAAGATCTGCAACATTCACTGTGTCTTTCATTTGATGGTGGTCGCCTGCCTTCATCGGCATGTGATTCCAGATAGATTCAATAACAGGATTCGCTTTACCCACTTTCATCATCACGCCAACAACACTGAGCTGACCATCGGCTGCTTGATGTACAAGGTGAGCAACCATATCGTAAGGTTTGCCATTGACCTTGTGTTCACTTGGACTGTGGAAATGGAATTGCAGTAAGTTGTAGGTTTTGCCGCCTACATTGATGGTGCTGCCTTTTGCAACATTGACTTGGATAGTATGACCATTATTCACAACATCAATCGGTGTCGTGTTGTAGCTGAATTTAATATTAGCGAGTTTTGCCGTTTTGCTTGTGCTGATGTCGATAGGTGACTGGTTTTTACCGCTTTTACACGTACTGTAGTCGTGTGACAGATCACCCCAGTTAGCGGGTCCCTCATGACCTTCGTATCCCCAATGTGCTTTACCACCAGATGCGAGCGCGATACTGCTAAAAAGTGCACTACTAAGTAAAGCGGTTAAAATGAGTTTGTTCCGTTTCATTGTTTTCTCCGTTTAGAAATAAACTTAAATATTAGAAAAAGTGCGCTTACTTTACTCTGACACACTGAATCATCAAATACTGCATTTTGCAATATCAAAGCGGTATGCTGTTTTGTTTGGCGATGACGGCTTGCCAGATTTCTTGCCAACATGCTGCTTTATCAAAACTTATTAGTAAAAACAAACAAGATGATTAAAAATTTTAATGAGTTTCTGACACCAAAGCATGCCATTATGCGGTTGCATTTTACAATTAAAAAATTCAAGAGCGTTGCAATATGCATCGTTTAATTTAAATAAGAAGATACACGAGGTAATCCCCTTATGAAACAATTACGTTCTTTATTGGCAGGTATGTTGTTGCCAGTTTTATTGTTAGTGAGTTCTATTGCAACAGCAGAACAACCATGGCTCAAACCTTATAATATGGCGAGCGAAACAACGGGATCGGTTGCTCAGGTTGCTAAAAGCACAGAGTCGGCATTGAAATCGGGCGGTTTTGACGTTGTTGGAACATACCAGCCTTATGCTGCAGCCATTGTGATTGCAGTGACTAATGATGCGCTAAAGAAGGCGGCAGCAAAAACTGAATTTGGTGGTTATGGTGCGGTCATTCGTGTTGCAGTAACGAAAGTAGGTGATAATGTTCAGGTGAGCTATGTTAATCCAGCATGGATGTCGGCTTCTTTCAAAATGGAGTCAGATTTAACCTCGGTTGATAAGCAATTAGCCTCTGTTTTAGGTGGTTCAACGCCTTATGGTGCAGAAGACCCTGGTTGGAAAGCAGATCAACTGGATGAATTCCATTTCACTGTATTCATGCCTTATTTTGATGATCCGTATGAGTTAGCCGAACACGATTCATATGCGGCAGCGATTAAAGCAGTTGAAGCCGGTTTGGCTGCGGGTAAAGGCGGCACAGCAAAAGTATTCCGTGTTGATATTCCAGGTAAGAAGCAGACTTTATTTGGTGTTTCTTTAAGCAAAGCATCAGGTGTTGCCGGCGATGAACATATCATGAAGCTGATTGATGGTAGAGACATGAAGCAGACAGCTCACCTTCCTTATAGCATTCTCGTTTCAGATGGTAATGTGTACGCATTGCATGCAAAATTTAGCATCGCCAATGCTTTTCC
Organism: uncultured Granulosicoccaceae bacterium; assembly: GCA_964542925.1. Taxonomy (GTDB): domain Bacteria; phylum Pseudomonadota; class Gammaproteobacteria; order AKS1; family AKS1; genus Sulfuriflexus. The sequence continues at coordinate 2,218 of CAZIWG010000030.1, forward strand.
TGACCTGGATATGAGTACATTCTTTAAAATTAACGATGCACCTGATGCGATTGAAGCTATCTTGAAAAAAGTAGCTGGTGCCAGTGACGAATAGTTAATTTACTGCTATGTTCTACCTATACGGGGTCATTATGACCCCGTATTTGTTTCTGTAATACAAACGAAGAAAATGAATAGGTAAACCATGAGCAAGGATAAAGTCATCACATTAACACCAGTTCAAGCACATGAAATGCTTGATGCTGATGCTCGCTCAATTCTTATTGATGTGCGTTCGAATATGGAATTCTTATTTGTGGGGCATCCTAAAGCTGCCATCAGCATCCCGTGGATCGATGAACCTGATTGGGTTGTAAACCCGCATTTTGTCACCGATGTGCGTAAAGTTTTGTTGGGTGGCGTGAGTTGTAGTAGTGAAGTGGGTTGTGCACCGGTTATCTTGATATGTCGTAGTGGTAAACGTTCACTTGAAGCAGGGGCATTATTAGTTGAGAACGGTTTTAGCAGTGTTTTCAATATTAGCGATGGATTTGAAGGTGAATTGGATGAAAGTCATCATCGCAGTGCACAAGCGGGCTGGCGGTTTGATGGACTGCCGTGGGAACAGTGCTAAGCTTGAAATTATCTAAAGCCTGATATTCCAAAATATAAAAATAATGAATACAGCATTTCAACAACAAAGTATGGACGCATCGGCAAAGTACACCGCTTATGTGTATTTTGTATTAACAGTAGCTATTCTCGGTCTTTATGGAGAACGTATATCGCCTTATTTGGGCGAAGCGGCGCCATTTTCTATTGTTATTTATGTTATTCCATTCGTATTTGTAGCATTACTCAAGTATTTCCTTGAACCGATTATTGTCGATAAGGCCGACGTGTTGATGCGTCCACGGCGCCAGTTTTTATTTGATATGTTTTTGTACGCACTGGTGAGTGTTGCGATGTTCGTGGCACATCAGTTTTTTTATATGCAGCCAATGGCGGTCGCAATAAAAGTCATTTTGGGAACCCTTATTATGGGTTATTTTGCCAGTATAGATAACGCATTAGTGCGTGAACGATTTTGGTTTACCCATGCACAACATGATCCTAAGCAAGATTTTAAATTTGTACCATTATCAAGTAAGTTGAGTTTATTTCTAACCGTCACGGTGTTTATTGGCATGACTCTAACGGGGCTGGTCGCGTTTGTTGATCTTGGCTACTTTAAGCAAAATACACAGTTAGATGAACAATTATTGATCAAGGTTTTTGTGGTCGATATCTTTTTTGTTTTTGGCATTGTACTGGTGCTGACTTTACGTCTGATCCATTCATTTTCATTAAATATTCAACATGTTTTTTTTACACAACTGTCGGTGCTTAAGAATGTACAGGCAGGTAAGCTCGCAAGATATTTGCCAGTGGTTACGCGCGATGAATTCGGTTTAATGGCGCAACAAGTGAACGCGATGATTGATAGCTTGCGAGATAAAGAACAGTTAAGCAAAACCTTGGAAAAAATTGTTAGCCCGAGTGTGATGAAAAAATTACTGAGTACGGATGATCGCACACTAAAACATGGGCAAGAATATCAAGTGGCTATTTTATTTTGTGACCTACGAGACTTTACGCGCTGTAGCGAGAATACGTCAGCGGAAGACCTTATCTTTTTCTTAAATGCCTATTTTTCACAAATGGCGAAGATAGTCACCACTCACCATGGGATTATTAATAAGTTTATGGGTGATTCGGTGTTAGCTGTTTATGGATTGGATGATCAAGAACGCGTTGCAGAAAACGCAGTAAGCACTGCATTAACCATGATAGAGCATGCGCGTAGCTTGAAGTTACCTAATGGCGATCAGCTTGAAATCGGTATTGGCATTCACACAGGCAAAGTAATTGCTGGAACCATCGGTTCAGAAGAGCGTTATGAGTACACTTTTATTGGTGATGCCGTGAACACAGCAAGTAGGCTAGATGGTTTAAGTAAGCGGGTCGGTTATCAAGTGATTGTTTCTAAAGATGCTTATCACAAAATGAAATATGATACCCAACGGCAATTTGTCGACTTAGGTGTGAAAGTAGTACGAGGAAAGACCGACCCTGTTCATGTTTATGGTGCTGCGCCATATGCACGAAAAGCATCGTGAGCAATCATATTGCAATCCTAAATAGTGCAAGATGCAACCTAAAATGTAATTGTTAGACGTTCTTTTTTTATAATCAGCAATATTTACCGTATTTTATAATTTGGCATTCACTTTGCAGCGTCATTGAGTGATATCAAATAAAAAAGGTAAATAGAAATGAAAAAAAATATCCCATTTATGTTGATACTTGCCGTGTTGATGTTTCAATCAATGGTACAGGCTTCTGAAGCAGCTCCGACACAGGCAGAAATGGAGGCATGGTTTAATGATGATGCTGAGTTTCGAACTGCAGATGTTAATGAGGGTGAATTAACCTTTTTACCAGCCTTAAATACTAATGCGACACATAAGGCGCGAGCAGAAAATAAAATAATAATACTCTCTACAAGTGTAAATGATGGTTGGGTTAATATGGCGCAATGTCATCGTGGATTAGATGCTGTCCCTTTAGCACAACTGATTTTTCCTGAATACACACTACGAAATCTGCGTATTACAAAACGACAAGGTATAAAGATTGCGGTGATTGAAGCAAAGAGTATTCAAATGGAAGATATTTCACGTGGTGCTGAGTTATGTGTGTCGATGCAGATAAAAGCATTACAGAAAAATAATCAAGGATACTACGTGTTAAGTAACGGTCCTTATCAACGTCGTTTTTTAGATGGCTACTACCCAATGAAGTTAAATCTTGAGATTGAATACAGCCAGTCAGGGCTTAAACCAGTATCGATACAACCAGCGGAACAACCCGGTTTGGCGGTGACTGATTCAAATCAAAAAATGAATATTGATGTTAATTTTGAAGGGGTGCTAAGAACACAGGTATCATTTATACACTAGAAAGCGTTCTTGAGTTAATGAAGCATATTTATGTCGTCAGATGGGTAAAGCATCCACGCCCAAGGTTGACCGTCTTTGACGGCAGCGAGCATTTTTTGATGGCGTTGTAGGGTGTTGCGTAATCGTGAATACGATTGATTTTTAGTGGGATGTTGCTCGCGGTTGATTTTTTCGAGACGCGCACGCAACAGCTGAATGTCATGTGACAAGACTTCTTCGCTAGGGATACCTGCGCCAAAGCAGGTCATCCAGATTTGTTTATTGACCGTAATACTCAAGTGCCTATCCACCTTATGTCGTCACTGTATGTCAGGCTCCCCTCCTTTCATGCAGTAACATAAGACTATGATCGACAGCTAACTTAAACCAGTGGGTAGAATCTGAGTCTTTTGTAAGAAAACGCTTACATAGTGCATTATTTTGTAACGTACTGAACTCAAATAGCATGAGGCTAGTTGAACCAGTCAACTATATGATCCTGTAACTGTTCGATATGAATAAATTGCTCAGAAATAGTTTTGCCGCGTATGGAAATATTGGCGTGGTGGACTGTTTCGCTATCAGCAGAAATAAGAGGATGCCATGATAGCAATGGTTTGCCTTCCGATAAGCGACGATAAGCACAGCTTGAAGGTAATGCAGTGGATGAGTGTATTGAATCTGCATCTAATACTAAGCATTCGGGAACGAGTTGCTTTCGGTTGGGGTAATCGCCACAACGGCAATTTGTGTCATCGAGTAAGTGGCAAGCCACATTAGTGAAATGTAATTCGCCTGTGTCGATATCCTCAAGTTTATTAAGGCAACAACGACCACAACCATCACAAAGCGATTCCCATTCATCGGTCGTCATCTCTGAGAGTGTTTTGGTTTCCCAAAAGAGTTTGCTATGTTCTGCCATAAAAGTAAGTATGACATGAAAATGAATAAGAGTGATGAACCAAATGTGGAAACATTAGCCGATTACCTGAAGCCGAATTTACGCATACTTTCGATAGGCTGTAATCCTTCTCCTTTGTCAGTGCAGCATCAGTGTTATTTTGCCAATCCTCGTAATCGGTTTTGGAAAGCACTGAATGGTTCCGATTTAATTGAAGAAGTATTGCAACCGAATACAACATCAATGAAAATATTGCTGGATAAGTACCAGATAGGGTTTACTGATGTCGTTAAACGCTGCACGCCTGGTGTTTCAGATCTAAAAGCCGCCGACTATCGTGAAGATTCACTACGGTTATTAGAAAAAATACAAACGTATCAGCCTAAGATTTGTTGGTTTCATGGCAAGGTTGCGTATAAGAATTTTGTGAAATTCACCTCGGCTGCGAAAGAGGATATTGAATGGGGCTTGCAAGAAAAAGAAATAGAGTCTTCACGTGTCTTTGTTACACCTAACCCGAGCCCCGCAAATGCTGTTTATTCATTGAATGATTTGGTTACGTGGTATCAGCAATTAAAAGAACTATTATAATTTATAATAGTTTATAAAGCAGGAATCAGAATGATAGGGCGTCCCCATTTGGGGGGAATTAGGTTATGCTGTGTCGTTATGAAACCCTCTTCGCCTAATGGCTTTACGCGTTTATGGAATGCCAGTGTCTATTCATGGCAAGGGTTGGTTGCCGCATTTCGCCATGAACAGGCATTTCGGTTAGAAATCTATTTATTGTTGGTGCTTGCGCCACTGGCTTTTTATTTAACGGATAGCTCGATGGAACGGGCGTTGATGATCGGCAGTTGGTTATTGGTGATGACGTTTGAGCTGATAAATTCAGCGATTGAAGCAGTGGTGGATCGCTTTGGTGGCGAGATACATGAGTTATCAGGGCGGGCAAAGGATATTGGTTCGGCTGCGGTGCTGATTGCTTTGTTGATCAGCGCAATGATTTGGGCAGCGGTGTTATTTCCTTAGGTCAGAGCACCACAATCTGTTAGGAAGTCGATGACCTCTGCTTCAGGCTTGAATCCACTGAAACGACCACGTTCTTTACCATTAATAAATACGATCACGGTTGGGAATCCTCGTAAACCATAGCGACCTGCTAGATGCATATTGTCATCGACTTCTACCTTAGCGAGTTGCACGTGCTTAGACTGTTGTTGAGCAATTTTCTCAAGTACCGGCGTTAAAGCCCAGCAAGGTGGACACCATTCAGCCCAAAAATCGACAATAATAGCGATGTTATTGGATGCCTTAACTACATTATGATCAAAATTATCTTCATCGACATCAAAAACAGTCTGTTGGTTAATTCCCATTAAAAAATTCCAGAAATTGTGACAAGCAGAGCATTGTACGGATGATTTTTTATTGTGCAAATGGTTAAAAAACAATCATTCTGCAAAGAAAAAAATAAGCTCAAAAATCCAATAATCCTTTTAACACTAACAACCTGCATGCACTTGATGAGGTTAAATATCATGCTAATCGTCTAAGTGGCAATGAAAAATCTATTTGTTTCAGCAGCTTAGAGGCGTTACAATTGTTAACAATTTAAAATAACAATAAATAAAACCTAAAAATAACATTGCATTAACGGGAGAATATCGTGAGCAGTATAGATTTAAGTCAGCCTAAGCCTGGATATTGGTACATCAATCGCACGGGTAAATTAATGAAAGTGAAAATGATTATGCTAGGACAAGCAGGTCCTGAAGCCGTTTTAATCCAGTACGTTGAAGGTTCGACGCTGACCATTAGCATGGCGGATTGGAACTGCCTCGACTTAGTCGTGCCACGTTACAATCAAGGTCAGGTTGTTCTGGAGTCTGAGCAATCTTTTTAAGACTTTAAGTTATTATAGACTCAGGTTGATTCATTCGTAATCAACTTGAGTGTAACACTCCTTAACCATCTGGTTTTAATACCAATATGGTGTATCTTGTCTATTAGTTGATATGTCATTTTCAGACATTTAAAACTGAAATATGACAGTCATTTCTTTTTTGTCACAATATTGTCATATCAGAGTCATAGACTTCTCGCTATTAAAGTGGCAAACAGGCCTCAGATAAAGGTAAGTGGATAATGACTCCTAAGATTTTATTGGTCGAAGATGAGGCCCCCATCCGAGAGATGATGGGTTTAGCGCTAAGTAAGGCTGGTTATATTATTGTTGAAGCAGAAGATGCTGCCACGGCACGCCAACGCATGCTGGATGACCTGCCAGACATCATGGTTGTTGATTGGATGATGCCAGGCGAAAGTGGTATTGAATTTGTAAAATCCGTTAAATCAGAAAAACTAACTAAACACATCCCGGTCATTATGGTAACGGCGCGTGCTGAAGAAGATGATCGTGTGCGAGGTTTGGAAGTTGGTGCAGACGATTACCTATGCAAACCTTTCTCGCCAAAAGAATTAGCGGCACGTATTAAAGCGATTTTACGCCGAACCAATCCGCAATTGTCCGATGTACCCATTGAAGTGAATGGTTTGCGACTTGAGCCAGATAGCCACCGTGTTTTTGCTAATGATAAGCCACTTGAATTAGGTCCCACGGAATTTCGTATTTTACATTTCTTTGTTACACATCCTGAACGTGTCTATAGTCGAGGACAAATTCTCGATTATGTTTGGGGCAGTAATGTTTATATTGAAGAACGGACTGTCGATGTACATATTCGACGCTTGCGCAAGGCATTAACACCTACCTATAATGGTCTGGTACAAACAGTACGTGGTGCCGGTTACCGATTTTCTACACGGTCTTAAATTTTGAATCGTATTTTTAATGAAGAGTTCTGGCGACTACTATTAGTGTTAGTTGTCATTTTGGTGTGTTACGCCTTATTCGGTAACTTTTTTATATGGTTATCGGCGGGGATAGGTCTTTACCTGGTTTGGCATCTAAGTCAGTTAAACAGGCTGACAGAGTGGTTGGAACGCCGTTTAACAGGGGAAGCACCTGAAAGTAGTGGAATTTGGGAAGATGTATTTATGCGTCTTTACCGGCTGCGTTTACTTAATAAACGCCGACATAAAAAATTGGTAAAACGCATTTCACGTTTTCAGGAAGCGGCTCAAGCGATGCCGAACGCGATTGTTGTTTTAAGCCATGACAATAGTATTGAGTGGTGTAATAGTGCAGCCACTAAAATGTTGGGTATACACACCTCTCACGATCTTGGGCAACGCCTACTAAATTTAGTACGTCACCCACAGCTAGTCGATTATATTTTAAAAGCCGATTTCGAAGAACCATTATTAATGCCTTCGCCCGTAAATAAGGCGCGTACACTTTCGGTTAGATTAGTGGCTTATGGTGATGATCAAACGTTATTAGTCGGACGCGATATTACGCGGTTACAGCATTTAAAACAGATGCGTCGTGACTTTGTTGCCAATGTTTCACATGAAATGCGGACACCATTGACAGTGATTAATGGTTATATAGAAATGATGCGAGATGATAAGACATCGTCAAATAAAGAAAGACAAGATATGTTGCAACATATTGACGAGCAATCAACACGCTTACAGTCGATTGTTGATGATTTACTGCAACTATCTCGGCTTGAGTCAGCCAGTTCTGAAGCAATTAGTGAAACAATCAATATTTCTGCAATGTTAGACAGTATCATTGCGGATGCTCGAGAATTATCTGGCGAGAAAAATCAGAACATTGCTGCGGATATCGATCGTTCACTTAACCTGCGTGGCAGTGAAGTTGAAATACGTAGCGCATTTTCAAATTTAGTCTTTAATGCGGTTCGCTACACACCAGAGAATGGCAATATCGATGTTAACTGGTATCAAGATGAAACAGGTGCTCATTTGACTATTAGAGATACGGGAATGGGTATACCGGCACAACATATAGAACGGCTCACAGAACGATTTTATCGGGTTGATGTGGCGCGTTCTCGGCATACAGGTGGAACCGGTTTGGGGTTGGCAATCGTCAAACATGTATTACAACGGCATGATGCTGAATTAGTGGTAAAAAGTACGGTTGGAATAGGCAGTCAATTTCATTGTCAATTTTCCGTTAGCCGCATTGTTACAAATGACGTATGAATATGTCATGAAATTGTCACAAATGGTTCATATCGGTGTCACATGAACAAGTCAAAATCCTTTTCCAGATACACAAACTAAAATTGTTAATTGTCGCTTTTATGAAGGAGCGTATTAAAATGAAAAAATCTGTTATTGCATTATTGTCATTGTGCAGCATTTCTTTTATGTCAGGGGCAGTTTATGCCGATTCGGGTGTGGATGCTGATCTGCCTATTTATCAACGCGCCAGTGGCGTGTCTGGCAACATTTCAAGTGTTGGCTCGGATACACTGGCAAATTTAATGACGCTTTGGGCTGAAGAGTACAAACGTCTCTACCCAAATGTAAATATTCAAATTCAAGCCGCCGGTTCATCAACTGCGCCACCTGCATTGACTGAAGGTACATCAAACTTTGGTCCAATGAGTCGTAAGATGAAGAGTAAAGAACTAGCCGCTTTTGAGAAACGTTTCGGTTACAAGCCGACACCTATCAAAGTGGCGATTGATGCACTGGCTGTTTATGTACATAAAGATAACCCAATTAAAGGGTTAAGCATTCCACAAGTAGATGCCATTTTTTCAAGAAACCGTAAATGTGGTGGTGATGAAGATATCGTTCGCTGGGGTAAATTAGGCTTACGTGGTGCATGGACTAGTCGTGACATTCAAATCTTTGGCCGTAACTCAGTATCGGGTACTTATGGTTACTTTAAGAAAAAAGCACTTTGTAAAGGTGACTATAAAGCAAACGTAAATGAACAACCGGGCTCAGCTTCAGTTGTTCAATCGGTTACCGCATCAATCAATGGTATTGGTTACTCTGGTATTGGATATAAAACATCAGGTGTTAGAGCGGTTGCATTAACTAAGAAACCTGGTAAGCCATATATTGCAGCGAGTAAAGAAAATGCAGCTAATGGTACTTACCCGTTAGCACGTTATTTGTATGTTTATGTTAACAAGCACCCTAACAAACCACTTGCACCATTGGAACGAGAGTTTGTTAAAATGGTTCTTTCAAAGATCGGGCAGAAAGTAGTTGTTAAAGATGGTTATGTACCACTTTCAGCTAAACTGGTTAGAAAGGAATTAGTTAAGTTAGATTAATACCTTGCCAACGGAATTGGTAATAGGAAGCCTCGCTTATGCGAGGCTTTTTTTATTGTTGAAATAAAAAACTGTCATATTGGTGTCATGTTAATTACATGAAAGCTTAATATTTATATCATCTTTCTGTCATGTTGGTTTTTCATAATGTGCCTTCAAATATTAAAACATCTTTTTGGAGACAAACACCATGGCAAAATTAAGCCGCACGTTAACAACGCTAGTCACAGCGGGACTGTTAACAACAATGACCATGCAAGCACAAGCAAGTGAAAAAGAATTACTCGGCGTGTTATTAGAAAATGGCGTGATCAGTAAAGGTCAATATAAAGCATTAGAAAAGAAATTCGCTAAGAATAATGGCGCGAAGGTTAGCACTAAGGGTGGAATCAAGATTAAAAGTGCTGATGGGAAATCCAAGTTCCAGTTTGGTGGTCGTGTCATGGTTGATGCAGGCTACTCTAATGAAGATGTAAAAGCATTAGAGTCAGGTACGGAATTTCGCCGTTTGCGTTTGTTCGCTAAAGGACAGTTGCATAAAGATTGGGGTTACAAAGTTCAGTTAGATTTTTCTGATAACAAGATTGCAATTAAAGATGCATACCTTCAATACAAACCATTGCATCTTACAGTGGGTAATTTTAAACAGCCAATAAGCCTGGAAGAACTAACCAGTTCTAAGTACATTACATTTATGGAGCGTTCACTGCCAACCGTTTTCTCTCTCAGTCATCGTATGGGTGTCGGTATTAAACGTGGCGGTAAGAACTGGAGTGGTGCGGCAAGTATTTATGGTGGTAACGCTAAGGATGCTGAAACAGGTCAAGAAGGTTACGGTTTTGCCGGTCGTTTTACGTTTGCGCCGTTAGCCGAAAAAACAAAAGCGGTGCATTTTGGTGTGGCACTTTCTCGTGAAGAACCACTGGATGATGCGGATACTATTCGTTTCCGTCAACGTCCAGAATTTCATGCCGCCAGCACACGTCTTGTTGATACCGGTACTATTTCTAATATAGATAACATCCAGCGTTATGGTTTAGAAGCCGCAGCGGTGATGGGACCTTTCTCTTTACAAGCAGAATACTTGAAGGCGAGAGTTAGTCGTGACAGTGGTTTTGATGATGTTGATTTTGATGGTTCGTATGTTACAGCTAGTTACTTCTTGACAGGTGAATCTCGTCCATACAAAGCTAAGAAGGGTACCTTTGGTCGTGTTAAGCCAAAATCTAAATCAGGTGCTTGGGAAGTGGCGGCGCGTTATAGCACCATTGATCTGAACGACGGCACCGTTAAGGGTGGCGAAGAAGATAACTGGACATTAGGTCTTAATTGGTACGTTAACCCACAAGTTCGCATCATGGCTAACTACATCGATGTGGATGTGGATAAAGCGGGCGTGAGTGACAACCCTAATATCTTTGCAGTAAGAGCTCAAATCGACTTTTAATAATTTTGGTGGTTTCTTAGGCCAAGGAAGGCCGTTTTTTACTGTTACAAAGATTATGACAAAGGCCGCTTTTAAAGCGGCTTTTGTCATATTCTTGTCATATTACGGGCGTACTCTCTCAAAATGTTTACATCTCAGTCATTCAGGGTAATAAAAGACAAATCATTTCAAGTCATGGTGACGATGGGTGGCAATTTTGTTATTGTCGCTATCTTATTGATATTCTTGTATTTGTTGTATGTGGTTATGCCAATGTTTGAGTCAGCGGAGGCAGAATCGGTTGCTACATATCAGCTACCCGGTTCGGGAAAGACGTTGGCACTCGCTTTAGAAGAGCAAAATGAGATTGGTGTTCGTTTTACAGATAAGCCGGAAGCGGTTTTTTTTCGCGCAGATAGCGGAAAATTAGTTAGCCGGTTTCAGATTGCATTACCGCCTAAATCTTCAATCAGCAGTTTTTACATGGCTGATACCAATTCTTCTGTCGCCGCTTATGCCACGGATCTGGGGCAGGTTGTCTTAGTCAGCAACCAATACAAAATTACTTATCCGAATGATAAACGTCTAATTACCCCTTTTATTGAATACCCATTAGGTCAGGATGCCTTGCAGATCGATCCTCAAAAACAGCCTATTGTGCAGTTAGTATTTCAGTTGGGCGAAGAAGGGCATAGTTTTGTCGCGCGCACGGCGGATGGTCGATTATTGTTAACGCGCTTTAGTAAGGAAGGTTCGGCATTAGACGAAGATGAAGCTGAACTCGTGGCTAATACGATTGATCTGCCTTCCCCGGGTATTGTGGTTGATTTTATCTTAATGGATGAAGAACAGCGGGTGTTGTACGTTGCAAGCCATGATGGTGAGATGGTGCAATATGACATCAGTGATCTGGAGCAGGTGGTCATTCAGCAACGTACCCATATTGTTAAGGCTGAACGTAAATTAGAAAAATTAGCATGGTTAACAGGAACGATTTCATTGTTGGTGGTGGATTCAGAAGGCATCACGAGCCAATGGTTTCCGGTAAGAGACGGTGGTAATTTTCCGATACCGACATTTATTCGTAAATTTGATAGCAATGGCAATGTCACTGCTATTGTCGCAGAAAATGCACGTAAGGGCTTCGCTGTTGTAACGCAACAGGGAAGTGTAGAAATTTTCCATACCACGGCAAATCAACAAGTTTTAGAAAAACCGATTGAAGCAAAGAAAATAGAGCGGTTGATTTTTTCACCACGCTCTAATGCTTTATTATTAGAGTCCAATGATGGTCAATTACACTTCTGGACAATTATCAATGAATACCCAGAAGTTTCATGGTCTTCACTTTGGGGAAAAGTCTGGTACGAAAGTTATCAAAAACCAGAATACATTTGGCAGTCTTCTTCTTCATCGAATGATTTTGAACCGAAGATGAGCTTGGTGCCGATTTCCTTCGGCACAATTAAAGCAGCCTTTTATGCAATGATGATGGCAGTACCGTTGGCAGTGTTGGGCGCGATGTTTACAGCTTATTTTATGGCGCCGCGTATGCGCCGCATTGTTAAGCCGAGTATTGAAACAATGGAAGCCTTACCCACAGTAATTTTGGGTTTCCTCGCTGGGCTTTGGTTAGCACCACTTATTGAAGATAATTTACCAGGAATTTTTAGTTTACTTTTTGTGATGCCCATTGCGGTACTTATCGCCGGTTGGAGTTGGACACGATTACCCAGTAGTGTGCGGCATAAAGTTCCCGACGGTTGGGAAGCCTTTTTGTTATTACCGTTAGTGATTATTGTTTTATACGTGTCTTTGGGATTGAGTCCTTTTATTGAACACCAGTTCTTTGGTGGAGATATGCGTAGTTGGTTGACCAATGAAGCAGGTATTAACTTTGATCAACGAAATTCTATTGTGGTAGGTTTAGCGATGGGCTTTGCGGTGATTCCTACTATTTTTTCGATTGCTGAAGATGCCATTTACAGTGTGCCCAAAAGTTTGACACACAGTTCGTTGGCATTGGGCGCAACCCCATGGCAAACGATGTGGCGGGTAGTGTTGTTGACGGCTAGCCCCGGTATCTTCTCTGCGATTATGATTGGTTTCGGGCGTGCGGTTGGTGAAACCATGATTGTGTTAATGGCAACCGGTAACACGCCGATTATGGACTTCAATATCTTTGAAGGCATGCGTACTTTGTCGGCCAATATTGCGGTCGAAGTTCCTGAGTCAGAAGTGGGTAGTACGCACTACAGAGTGTTATTTCTCGCTGCCTTAGTATTATTTAGTTTCACCTTTTTCTTTAATACGATTGCCGAGTTGGTACGCCAGCGTCTGCGACGCAAGTACAGTAGTTTATAGGGGTTAACGGTGGCTAAACCGACATTGAAACAATGGTTTAAAGGTGGAAGCCCTTGGATATGGCTAAGTGCCGCGGCAGTTAGCGTTAGTTTGTTCATGGTGTTTGGTTTGTTGTTGTTGATTGGTCTCCGTGGGCTGGGTTATTTTTGGCCGGCTGATGTATTGGAGGTGAAATATCAACAGTCGCCAACGCAGATTGTGACACTGGTTGGCGAAGCGCAGTCGAAAGAAACGGTTAACGCCTCACGAATACGGGAAGCCGGTGGGAAAGTTCCAGAAGGTAGTGAAACGGTTACTCGCGTCTTGTTAAAAATTGGCAACCGGGATATTAATGGTCTGGATTTTCGTTGGATAAACGAACATGACATTGTCGAAGAAATTTATCCTCAAGATATGATTGTACTTGAGCGGCGCGAATGGGGTAATTTCTATGGCTACCTTGATGCGGTCAAAATCAAAGGCAAGGTTGTTGCTCAAGGTGCAGAGGCATGGGCGGTTTTCCTTGAACGTTTAGATAAAACAATTGGCATATTTGATGAGATAAAAAGCATTCAAGTGGGTGCGATTGGTTCGATTAACTATGAAATTGAAGAACTTCGTTTAGCTAAACGACGCTTGGAATTAGATGGTGTCACACAAGCTTCAGCTTATGATGAAATCAAACAACAACGTGATAACTTAAATAAAGAATATCAGTCTTTACAAAAAAATCTTGAAGTGCTGTATCGAAATATTGAACAAGATAGCGTGATACTAAAAACTTCTGATGGTAAAGAAGTTGAATTACCTCTTTCTAAAGTAGTGCGTGGGTTTAAACCTAATGCAATGAGTACGATGACTAAAATATTGCATTACTTTGAGAAGCTTTGGGAGTTTGTTAGTGACGAACCGCGCGAGGCGAATACTGAAGGTGGTATTTTCCCTGCCATTTTCGGTACGGTCATGCTAGTCATTATCATGTCTGTTTTTGTTACTCCACTGGGCGTGATTGCGGCGGTTTACCTGCGTGAATATGCAAAACAAGGTACCACGACACGCTTGATTCGGATCGCGGTGAATAATCTGGCGGGTGTCCCTTCAATTGTTTACGGGGTATTTGGTTTAGGGTTCTTTGTTTATTTTCTGGGTGGGAATATTGATCAATTATTTTACCCAGAGGCATTACCCGCACCGACGTTTGGTACGCCGGGTATATTATGGTCAGCTCTCACCTTAGCCTTATTAACCTTGCCCGTAGTCATCGTGGCAACAGAAGAAGGCTTGGCACGGATCCCTCGTTCTATTCGAGAAGGCAGTATGGCGTTAGGGGCAACCAAAGCAGAAACTTTGTGGCGTATTGTTCTACCTATGGCAAGCCCTGCATTGATGACAGGTATGATTCTCGCCGTAGCACGTGCTGCGGGTGAAGTCGCGCCCTTGATGTTGGTCGGTGTGGTAAAACTCGCACCCTCATTACCGCTGGATTTGAATTCGCCTTTTATTCATCTTGATCGTAAGTTTATGCATTTAGGTTTTCATATTTACGATGTTGGCTTTCAAAGCCCAAATGTTGAAGCGGCTCGACCATTAGTTTATGCAACTGCCTTGTTATTGGTTTTGGTCATTGTCGCGCTGAACTTAACCGCAATTTGGGTACGTAATCATCTTCGTGAAAAGTATAAATCATTGGAATAATGTGATGACTGAAACAACATTAACACATGCTATTAATATGGATGCAATTGGTCGTAGTGGGGCAGCAATGCAACTAGCCGATGAAAAAATTCGTATTGAGACAAACGGTCTCAATTTATATTACGATGACAAACAGGCACTGGATGATATTAGTATTTTGATTCCACAAAATCGTGTGTCTGCATTTATTGGCCCGAGTGGTTGCGGTAAATCAACGTTGTTGCGTTGTTTTAACCGCATGAATGATCTGGTCGATGGTGTCAGAATTGAGGGTGATGTGTTACTGGACGGCGAGGATATTTATGCCAAACAGGTAAATATTGCAAACCTTCGGCAACGTGTCGGCATGGTATTTCAAAAGCCTAACCCTTTCCCAAAAACGATTTATGAAAATGTCGCATATGGTTTGCGTTTGCAAGGTGTTAAAAATAGACGTGTGCTTGATGAAGTTGTTGAAACCGCTTTAAAAGGTGCAGCATTGTGGGACGAAGTAAAAGATCGTCTGCATGAAAATGCACTTGGAATGTCTGGCGGTCAACAACAACGACTCGTTATCGCACGGGCTATCGCCATTGAGCCGGAAGTTTTATTATTAGATGAACCGGCTTCAGCATTGGATCCAATTTCTACATTAAAGATTGAAGAACTTATTAATGAATTAAAATCTCGTTATACGATTGTTATCGTCACGCATAATATGCAACAAGCTGCGCGTGTGTCGGATTACACGGCCTTCATGTATATGGGTAAAATGATTGAATTCAGTGATACAAAATCTTTGTTCACGAATCCATCAATGAAACAAACGGAAGATTATATAACTGGTCGCTACGGTTAAAGACATCGAGGAGTCGTCGTTATGAATAAAAGTGATTTAGGCAAACATATCTCTCAGCAGTTTAATACTGAGCTAGAAGATGTGCGTAATCGTGTTTTAACGATGGGAGGGTTGGTAGAGCAGCAACTCACCGATGCGATAAAAGCACTCGTTGACCGTGATAAAGGCTTGAGTGAAGCGGTTATTCAGAATGATTATAAGGTCAATCAAATGGAAGTAGCGATTGATGAAGAATGTACGCAAATCATTGCACGACGCCAACCTGCAGCGAGTGATTTACGCTTAGTGATGGCGGTGATTAAAACGATTACTGATCTTGAGCGTATTGGGGATGAAGCCGAACGTTTTGCCAAGATGACAATGCAACATACGAATGAGCAAGCTGCATCAAGACACTTTGGTAGTATTGAAGCAATGGGTGAACTAGTTAGACAAATGCTGCATGGTGCGTTGGATGCATTTGCACGCATGGATGTGGATGCGGCAAGTAAGACGTGGCTAGATGATAAAAAGATTGATAAGCAATATGAGAGCATCACCCGTGAATTAATTACCTACATGATGGAAGATCCGCGTTCCATTCCTTGGGCGCTTGATGTGCTTTGGGCGGCACGTGCGTTAGAACGGATTGGTGATCGTTCAACCAATATTTGTGAGTACGTAATTTATTTTGTTAAAGGTAGGGATGTTAGGCATACCACATTTGAACAGATGCAACGCGAGGCAACACAGGAAAATTAATAGTTAGTTTCTTTTCTGTGATGCAAAGTCTAACAATTTTTGTATCGGCTTAATGGCTTTGGCTTGAATGGCACTATCAATCGTTATTTCATTGCCACCGTTTTCTAATACTTCAGCAAGATTACGCAAATTGTTCATCGCCATCCACGGGCAATGTGCACAGCTTTGGCAGGTTGCTCCATCACCACCACTGGGCGCTTCGATAAATGATTTGTCTGGCGCAGCCTGTTTCATTTTATAAAAAATACCATTGTCGGTCGCAACAATGAAGCGTGGGTTATCCATGTCTGCGGCGGCTTGAATCAGCCCTGTGGTTGAACTAACCACATCAGCAAGATCGACCACCGCTGCTGGCGACTCGGGATGTACCAGTACCGCTGCATCGGGGTGTTTTAATTTCATTTTGGCAAGTTCTTGGGCACGAAATTCATCATGCACAATACAACTGCCTTGCCAAAGTAAGATGTCTGCGCCGGATAATTTCTTAATATAGCCGCCAAGGTGGCGATCAGGCGCCCAGATAATTTTTTCACCTTGTTTAACGAGGTGGTTAATGACATCAACGGCAATGCCTGAGGTGACCATCCAATCGGCACGTGCTTTGACAGCGGCGCTGGTATTCGCATAAACCACCACAGTGTAATCGGGGTGTGCATCACAAAATGCACTGAATTCATCAACGGGGCAGTTCATATCTAATGAACATTCGGCAGCCAAATCCGGCATGATGATACGTTTTTCAGGATTGAGAATTTTGGCGGTTTCACCCATAAAACGGACACCGGCAACAACTAGCGTACTGGCAGTATGTTCATTTCCAAAGCGTGCCATATCCAGTGAGTCGGATACGTAGCCACCGCTTTCTTCAGCAAGTTCTTGAATGTCTGCATCAACATAGTAATGCGCAACCAATACTGCATCTTTGGCAAAGAGTTGTTCGCGAATACGTTGTTTAAGATCGGCTTTTTCTTGAGCGGAAATGGAGGGGATAGAATAGGCGACATCAGCTGCATTGGCAGCCGCTCTGCGAACACTATCGTCATCGACTATTGGCATAATGGGTTGCCTTGTCATTATTTTATCACCTCGTTAAACATTCTGTATTAAAGCAGTTTGTTCCAAGGGGAATAATAACCCATCAGGGATAGATGTTGGCGCGATTTATTTTGCTTAATTCTTTTTCACGTAAGGCGAATAGTTTACCTAATATAGCGGTGACAGATGGATCCGCATTACACCAACGGCGGTAGTGTTCCTCGCCATCTTGTTGATAGCGTTGACCTTCTTCCTCTTGCAAGTTATTGACGCAGCGGTTCATGAGGGCACTGACTTCATCCGGTGACATGTCAGATAAATTGGGAAATAATTGCAAGAGTGCTGCAAATCGTGCAGTTTCATTAAGCTGATACTTGGCTGCTTCGAGCGTAATTGCGCCGTAAGCGTAGCAATAAAAGAAAGTATGGTGATTGGGGATCATAAAATCACGTTGATCCACGTGGTTTTTAACACTGCGCATAAAGACCAACACGGCATGAGCCGTGTCTTCAATCTGTTTATTCGGTGCAGGACTGTTGAACAGGTTTTTGAGCCAGCTTAACATTGTGATTAGGCTGATTGCTGCAATTCAACTTGCAGCCCACTGTTTGCCCAAGCAATCATACCGCCACGTAAATTGTGCACATTATTTTTACCATTCTGCATTAACCAAGCAGTGCATTGACCAGAACGTGCGCCACTGCGGCATACTAAAACCACTTGTTTGTCATTACACACTTCATTTGCACGCAAAGGAAGGCTGACCATAGGTATATTTTCGACACCTGTAATAGCACCTGCTGCAACTTCTTGCGGTTGGCGAACATCAATAATCTGTATGTTGTCAGCGTTGTCGTCCATGAGAGCAACCAATTCACCGACATCTATTTCGTTGATAATCATGCTTAAACTCCGTAAGCGATTAATAATTGTGCTGCATTATATATTAGGTTTTGCTAATATTCAAACCTGAGTGTTTCTCTTGGGTATTAAAACCTTTGGTTTGCTGGTGTTTTGGCGCACAACTATGCTAAATATGTGAATCATAATAAACCTATTATAAGGTATCGACCATTTTTAAGCGCACAATATTAGTTTTCCGAATGGGATATCAACAAAGTGTGAGATCATTGAATGAATGATGCTTATTCAAATGTTATTTCCCGTGTAAGCATGGTGATTGCGCCATTCTTTTTGTTTGGCATGATCAATGGGCTTTACAATAGTAGTCTGTTTAATATTTCACCATGGTTGTTTTGGTCGCTCGATATATTGGGTTGGATAGCCTTACCCACGATGATTTTGTTTTATATCTATCGCTACTATGGGATAGGTTTGCATGACTATGGTTTAGCTAAGTTGACTACTTCACATCAACGCCGAGAAATTATTAATTGGTCGTTTCTTTCTACTTTTATATTGAGTATTTATTATTTTGCTTTTGGTTGGTTGGTATGGCGATTTATTGATACATCGGCAAATGTATTTAGCTATGGTGCTATGGTGCCAGAAGGTAACATGCGTTATTTGGCGATACTTTATTTAGCGGTGACCGCCGCTGTTTTTGAAGAAATTTTTTTTCGAGGCTTAATTTGGCGTCTTGTCTATGCTTCAACCATT
The DNA here is from genome assembly GCA_964542925.1 of uncultured Granulosicoccaceae bacterium. Lineage (GTDB taxonomy): Bacteria > Pseudomonadota > Gammaproteobacteria > AKS1 > AKS1 > Sulfuriflexus. The sequence goes on from CAZIWG010000030.1 coordinate 21,008, forward strand.
AAACTGAATAAATCAATTGTCTATGTAGTTATTTCCTCAGTATTATTTGGGTTGGTGCATTGGGAGAATGGTATACCAGAAGTCATCTCTGCAATGGTGTTTGGTGTAGTAGCTTGTGTCTTATATCTTCGTTTACATAACCTTTTACCCTTGATGGCAGCACATTTTTTTATTGATATGGTTAATTTCTGGTAAAGTGTAATTAAGAAATAAGTGAGGTAGATGTTATGGCAAAGATATTTTCAGATTCTTGGATGCAAGCTTTTGCAAAACTTTGGAATGAAGACAAAGAGATGATTGAAAAATTGTCAGAAGCGAATTTTACATCAACAATAGGTTTTGGTTGTAAGGGTGATGATACCCCTGTAGGGATTGTTGAAGTAAAAAATGGTGAAATTGTTTATGCCGGAGAATTTAGGGGTCAGACACTTGATTGGGATATGCGTGCAGATATTGATGCATGGAAAGAATGGCTGACTGATGGGTTTGGTTTTAATAAATTAGGCGTTTCAGTTTCAACAGGTAAACTCCAATTTACAGCAGGTGATTATAGACAGATGATCCGTAACCCGAATATGGCAGGTCCTTTTTTGCGCCATTTTGAGTTGATGGCAAAGTTAGATACAGAATTCGAACGTTAAGATATGACACTTCCTTTTAGTGATTTACCGGGTAGCCGAGAAAGACAATTACAGCGGCAATACAATAATTTTCTTTTTCCTGAACAGTTGCGAACCGTAACGGAACAAGAATTAAAGAAAGCTCAGGATGAAGATTTGGCACGGTTGTCCGTATTCAGCCAAGATTTTCAGGAGTTATTTGATTCAGCCAGTCAGCTTGCAGAAAACGTACAGAGTGATGTGATTTTAAAACTTAAAGAAGATGCTGATAGGCTTTATGAATTAGCAGCATGTCTTCCCGGTAATAACAGGAGTGCGCAAGATTCACTGGTTAAATTAATCGCGGTTATTATGCAGGCAGTTAAGCATGGTGCAGGCGATGATCCCAAAGCGCTTTCTGAGCTAGAGCAGGAAACACAAGCACGTGCAATGCATACTGAGTTAATGAACGTGTCGTTGGTTGTGGATATGCTAAATCCTGAATCATTGATTGATCCAGATAATTTGGCAGCAACAATGTTGTCGGCAAAACCAGAAGAACTTGAAGCAGGATTGCAATTGTTTGAGATAGACCAAATAACGCAGTTATATAATGACGCTGAAACCTTAATGCATGAATGTACTGAGAATGGCTATGATGTTACATCAGCACAACCTCAACTTGATATTATTGCAGAAGTTTTACGTCGTTCTTAAGAATATTTAAAATGGAATGAGATTTAGAGTTAGCAATGGATAAGCAATCATTTGTATTTGTCGTTATTGCAGTTTTTGTAGCTGTAGCGATCCTGTTTGTATTTTTACGTATTTATCATAAAAACCAGCATCAACGTCAAATTAATAAATTAATTAATGATCTATCACATAAATCGTTACGAAATATTTTATTTCCAGACAGTGTTGATGGGCAAATATGGATTGATTGCCTGTTGCTAACCAATGGCGGGTTAATTGTTCTGGATATCAGGGATTATGTAGGGCATTTATTTGGTGGTGACAATATTAACGAATGGACACAGATGATTGGTGTTAAGAGTCACAAGTTTTCGAATCCATTGTTGGAGTTACCCGCACGGATTACTGCGGTGCAGGAAGTCGTTGATGATGTGCCAGTGATTGGGCATATTGTTTTTACACGTCGAGGTTCATTTCAAAAGGGGCAGCCAGAAGGCGTATTCATGGTTGACGAGGTGTATGAACAATTAAGTCAGTTTTTACGTCCAGCACTGCCAGAAGATAAACTAGAGAATGCGTGGCAAAAAATTCTTGCTGTGAAGCAAGCTGGTTAACAGAGAATGAAACCGGCACAATTCAAACGGCTACAACAATTATTAGCTTGTCCTACTGCACCATTTCGAGAATCATTGGTTGTCATAGAGGTTGAACGACAGTTACAAAAAGCCGGTATTGATTATTTTTTTGACCCACATGGCAATATTGTTGTGGGGGTAGCTTCAGAAGAATCATATAAAAAATTAGTTAATCAACACAGTAAGGAACCTGTTAGGGTTTTTATTGCGCACATGGATCACCCCGGGTTCCATGGTGTACGTTGGTTAAGTCCCAAACGGTTGTTGGTAAAGTGGTTTGGTGGTTCTCCAAAAAAACATTTGAATGGCAGTAAAGTTTGGCTTGCTACGCAAGAGAGTGACAGTTATTGCGGTATATTAAAGAAAGCAAAATTACGACAAGACAAACGCGCGATTGAAACAGCGGAAGTTGTTTTTGATTATCCTGTAAAGACAGATTCTAAAATTTCAGCAAAAGAAATGTTTGGTGGATTTGATTTTCGACAACCTATTTGGAAAAGTGGCAAGCGAATTTACACGCGTGCAGCCGATGACTTAGTCGGTGTTTTTGCGATACTTGAAATAGCCAGAAAGATGCAATCGAAATCTAAAGCAGCCAAGCAACCAGCTTTTATAGGATTGTTAACGCGGGGTGAAGAGGTGGGCTTTGTCGGTGCGGTGGCACATTTAGAGTTGGACTGGTTAACGAGTGCATCTCGATCTGTTGTTGCGGTAAGTTTAGAAGCCTCTCGTACATTACCGGGTGCGATTATCGGTAAAGGGCCAGTGGTTCGGTTAGGTGATTGGCGTACGGTGTTTGATTCGGGTGGCTTAAAAGTGTTGTCTGATTTAGCCATGAAATTGTTGCCAAAAAAATTCCAGCGACGGGTGATGGATGGTGGTTCTTGTGAAGCAACGGCAATGACTGCTTGGGGGATCTCAACCATAGGTGTTACGTTGCCGTTGGGTAATTATCATAATGAAGGTTATGAAGGCGGTATGGATTGTTTGGCACCGTGTGGCCCTGCACCGGAGTTTGTGCACCTTGATGATATTGAGGGTGAGTTGAAGTTGTGTGAGGGTCTCATGAAAGCGGGGCTAGATTGGGATGATCCGTGGCAGCAGCAGCGTGATCGTTTGCGTAAGAATTTAAAGTCTTATCTGCGTTATCTTTAGTTATTTGTCATTGCGAGCGCGCCCGAACGAAGTGACAAAGTACCCTTGGGGGTTACAGCGCGGCAATCTTTTAGTTCTGCGCAAGGACTACGCCTTCTGGTTATTTTCCTTCATCCACATTATTTCTATCGAAAAAAATCACACGTCGTCGGCAAAACAACCAGAAGGCTTGCTTAGGAGGAGCCTGTCATTGCGAGCAGCGCGAAGCAATCTCTTTTTAAGGTCTGTTAATTTTGTTCTTTAGTTTTCTTATTACATCTTCTTTGTTAATGTTTTTATATTTTAAAATGTCATCACTCATTGAGTTGACGGCATTTTTTAAACTAATTAGTTGTTTTTCTTTGAGCGTGGCAACATCACGAAAATAAGTCCTGATGCTAAATAAGAGCAAATTAGTGTGAGGGATTGGCCAGATGACTTGTCGTTCAATTCTCATCCATAAGTTGTTGTCAGCTTGGACAGTATTGAATTGTTGATGGTTGGGGTGTTGGTTAAGGTTGGCTTGGTTGTTTAATCCCCAAGCAAAACGCACATAGGCTTGGGTTTTATTGTATAAGCCAGTTATAAGTTGGTTGGGTTGGCGGTTTTCTTCGTGAAAGTTAGGGACGTGTTGATGCAGCATGGACATATCCATGTTTAATTTATCGCGTGCAGACCAGTGATTGGGCGCGCATAAATGTGCCGCTATCATTGTGGCGTTTGGGTCCTTAATTTGCATCACGCAAATGTCTTCTTGTAGTTGTAATGCGAGGGCATCAAAGAGATTTTTATACTGACTTTGGTTTTTCTTCAACAGATGGCCATTGTCATCGATGTGTAATTGTTCATCGGTTAATAAACAATTTAGTACAGAACCTTGTGAGGATTTTTCTAATGAAAAATAGTTCGGATGCTCGTGGCAGAGGTGTTGCAATATAAATTGTGCAGCAGAGCTGATTGTAGTTAGGTCCACAGTGTCGGCACACATATAGTCTTGAAGAGAATTTTTTCTAATACTTAATTTGTTTTGTCGGTAATGAGTGAATTGCTTATCAAATTGAAATAGGTGTTGATCGTGTTGTTGGTTGCCAAAGTCATATCCAAATTTTGTAAGACCTGCACGGGTTGAATAACGATCATCGGAAATGGGGAAGTAGATAGCGGGTTCAGGTAATAAAGAGATTGTTTTTGTTGTACTCATAGATGATAAACTTAACAAATGTCACTTCAACACGCACTCATTGATATTCTGGCTGATGGTCAATTTCATTCTGGTAATGAGTTGGGCGAAAAACTGAATGTGACACGCAGCGCGGTATGGAAGGCGTTGCAGTTGTTGCGAGAGTTTGATGTTGATATTCATGCGGTGCATGGTCGCGGGTATCGTCTGGCGGAACCGCTTGAGTTGCTTGATAACCAACGTATACAGCCTGCTTTAAGTCAGCAAACACAGTCTCATTTACAATCCTTAGATATTTTATTTGATGTGAACTCAACGAATGCGTGGTTGTTGTCATCACCGCATCGGCATGGGGTGGTTTGTTTGGCTGAGCGGCAGCATGCGGGGCGGGGTCGACGTGGCCGTGATTGGTTAGCACCCTTTGCGACGAATTTAACCCTGTCGATGGGGTGGCGGTTTGAGTTAGATATTACCGCTATGAGTAGTTTTAGTCTGATTTGTGGTGTGGCGGTAGTACGTGCATTACAACGATTCGGTATTTCTGAATTAGGTTTAAAGTGGCCAAATGACATCATGTGTCAGGAAAAAAAACTCGGTGGTATTTTGATTGAAATGCGCGGTGAATCAGGTGGACCGTGTGAGCTGGTGATTGGTGTGGGGTTGAATATAAAAATGCCTGCGGAACAAGCCAATGCAATCACGCAACCATGGATTGATCTGCAACATTGTGATGCCATTTCACGTAATTTATTGGCAGCAGCGTTAATTGATGAATTGATTAACGCCTGTCTTGCGTGCTCGCAAGCAGAGACAGAGGCTTATTTAGCACAATGGCGTCAGTTGAATATCCACCATCAAATGCCGGTTACAGTACATATGATGGACGGCCGCCAAGTTTCAGGGCATTTTTCTGATATCGATGAGTCTGGTGCATTATTATTGACTGAAAATGGCCAACAGCAACGATTTACCTGTGGAGAAGTCAGTCTGCGTAGCGGATAATCGGTTAAATGAAGATGAACGAAAAAATATCACTATGATTTTACTGCTTGATGTTGGTAATAGTTTTATAAAATGGGTATGGCTTGAACCGGCTTGGCTGAAGCGTAAACAACGCAGTTTGCCAGCGCTCAGTGATGCGAATGAATGTTTGCATGCAGGTGAAGAGATGCAAGCAGTGCTTGATGAGGCATGGTTAGAATATCCTAAACCACAGTATGTGTGGTGCTCTAATGTGGCAGGGGAGTCCATGCAGCTAAGCCTGCAAGCATGGATTAAGCAGCATTGGAATTGCCCTGTTTCGTTTGCATCGACTGAATCACATTCTGGCCAGGTTATTAATGCTTATGTTGAACCGAGTCAGATGGGTGTTGATCGGTGGTTAGGATTGTTAGCCGCTAATGCCAGTGGCAAGGGAGCTAAGGCGGTGATTGATTGCGGTACTGCTGTGACAGTCGATGCGCTCAGTGCCTCGGGTCAGCATTTGGGTGGCTTGATTTTGCCAGGTCTCAAGATGATGCGTGACTCACTTTTTTCAGAGGCACAAGGCATTGCAGAAACGGAGCAAGGTGATCCTGTTCCGGGAATGTTGTTTGCGAATAACACCAGCACAGCGGTGGAGGTCGGCTGTCATTATTCGATAATTGCATTTATTGAACGGGTGATAGCGGATATGAAAAAAGAAATGGGCGAGGATTTAAACTGTATTCTCACCGGCGGTGATGCAGAAGAGGTGTTGCCATTGCTGTCGGTGAAAGTTGATCACCAAGCCTTATTGATTTTGCAGGGTTTAGCTGTCTATGCGAACAGGAAGAATAACCCGTGAAAATTGTAATCGGTCTTTTATTAGCCGTTAATTTGTTGCTTTTTTATTGGGTAACACAGCAAACAGACCAAGAAGATCATCTGTTATCTGAAGTTGCTACGAATATGCCGCCTTTACGGCTATTGAGTGAAACAACGCCACAAGTTGTTGCCGAGCCTTCAGTGGTTGTTGAAAACGAAAAGCCAATGAAGGAATCGTCGAAAGCAGCGGTTACTCAAAAAACTGAACCGGTTGTGCCGTCACCACTTCGGGCGGTTTTTCTTGAGCTAGCGTGTTATTCATTAGGGCCATTTTTAGAAGAAAAGTCAGTACAATCAGCATCTTCAACATTAAAAATATTAGGTGTTGTCACAACCTATAAGTTAGAAACAAGACAAGAAGTGAGTGGTTATTGGGTGTATATTCCGCCGTTGCCGAGCCGAGCCGATGCGCGAAAGGTCATTTCTATGCTCAAGAAACGAGGAATTAAAGATTTTCTTATTGTTTCCAATGGGTTAAAGAAAAATGCCATCTCACTGGGTTTTTTTAGAACACGGGATGGCGCCCAGCAACATCAGACACGTATGCAAGCATTAGGCTTGAATCCTATCTTGGAAGTCTCGTATCGAGAAATAGCGGGATATTGGTTAGATTTTTCTAGCCCCAATACTCCGCCTTTACCGGAAACAGTCATCGAGGCCTTACAAAGCCAATATGACGAGATTTCGATGAAAAAACGGCCTTGTTTGAAATAATTCTCAAAATCTCACTTTTCGGCATAGCATCGGCGTTCAGTTTACATTACAATGCCGCGCTCGATGCTGTAGGGCATAAGCCGGCATAGCTCAGTTGGTAGAGCAACTGACTTGTAATCAGTAGGTCCCGCGTTCGATTCGTGGTGCCGGCACCAATATCAAAGGGTTGTCTAGAGACAGCCCCTTATTTTGCTCAAAAGCGATATTAATTCGCCGGAATGTCAATTCTGGCGCGGTTTTCGTCGTCCTGTGCATTGACAAGGGCTTGATTCTCCAGCAGAATGAGCCGCTTAATTTTTGGAGGGGTTCCCGAGTGGCCAAAGGGATCAGATTGTAAATCTGACGGCTCCGCCTTCGGTGGTTCGAATCCACCCCCCTCCACCATATGTGGAGCTGCAGATTGTAACTAAATTTGTAGTACTTCCTGCTCCTAACGTAGTTTAGTTTAGGCGCAGATGAGAACTAGCAGAGCATATTTTTATAGCTAGCTGGTTTGACATAGCGCAATGCGTTAATAGCTTACACCTAGCTTAAAGTAACGTTTTGCGGGTGTAGTTTAATGGTAGAACTTCAGATTTCCAATCTGAATACGAGGGTTCGATTCCCTTCACCCGCTCCATATTATTTGGCGCGCAGGGTATAAGCAGTTGATGCGCGACAGAATAAAAGTTATGCCCATATAGCTCAGGGGTAGAGCACTTCCTTGGTAAGGAAGAGGCCCCCAGTTCAAATCTGGGTATGGGCTCCAGCATTATGACCGCATTGTATAAAGGTCAGAGCATGGAGCAGTAAAAAGTTTTAGTTGTAAACATCAGTGTCGGTTTAATAAAGGTAACCGGCGATACAAACATTAGTAGCGGAGCGATTGAGTCATGTCTAAAGAAAAATTTGAACGAAATAAACCGCATATCAACGTGGGTACAATTGG